>JAGREJ010000091.1:8097-23868 GCA_020446595.1 Novosphingobium sp.
GGCGTCGAGCGCGACGATCGAGGCGAGGAACAGGTTGTCGCCGCCACCGGGCGAGCGCAGTTCCGGATCGTAGGGTCCGGCATTGCCGGTGCCGAGATAGACGCGGTCCAGTTCGGGATCGAAAGTGATGCCATTCCAGACCGTGCCGCCGGTTCCAACCTTCCACCATTCTCCGTTCCATGTCGCGGCGGCCATTTCCATGACCGGGTTTCCCCTGTTCTGGTCGGGACTTCCGGGCGCGGTGAAGAAGCGCCACAGGCGCCTGCCGGTCTTCGCATCGAAGGCGGTGACGAAGCCGCGCGCACCGAAATCGGCGCCGCCATTGCCGATGATGACCTTGCCGTTCATCGTGCGCGGCGCGCCGGACGAGTTGTTGAGCATGCCTTCGGGGATCGATTGCGCGGTCCACAGCACCTTGCCGGTTTCGGCATCCAGCGCATCGAGCCTGCCGTCCATTCCGGCGGTGAAAACGCGACCGTCCTCGTAGGCCACGCCCCGGTTGCTGCCGAAGTTGAACCGGTCGGTCCCCCGTTTCCAGGTTTCGGGATCGTATTTCCATTTCAGCGCGCCGGTGACGCCATCGACGCAATAGACCTCGCCATAGCCGCCCGAGAAATAAAGCGTTCCATCGATGGCCAGCGGCGTGCCTTCGAGCGTGACCTCGTCGGGCAGGTCCATCGACCAGACCAGCCCCAGCCGTTCGATATTGTCGGGGTCGATCTGGTCGAGCTGGCTGTAACCGGATTCGTCGGCGGAACCCTGAGGCGCGGTCCAGTTCTTGTCCGCGCCCACGCCCTTGTCCGGCTGGACCGGAGCAGGGTCGGCGCATCCCGCCATGGCGCAGGCCGCAACCAGCGCAAACACCTGTGCGCAAAGCCGCGGGCGAATGTGTAGAGCCATCGATGTCCCCTCCTGAGCGCAGGATAGGGCACAAGCCCCGATCAGCCGAGAAATTTCTGCCGGACTTCGGTCGAGCGCGGCGGCCGGAACCGAGATCGGCGCTTGTCGCCCTCCAATTGGTTAGACTATTGTCGCCCGACAACAATCGGGATGGGGATTCTGGGTATGCTGAAGGACAAGGTCATCATCGTTTCGGGCATCGGGGCGGGGCTCGGCATCGAGCTGGCGCGGCTTGCCGCACGCGAGGGAGCCAAGGTGGCGATCTCGTGCCGCACCGAATCTTTCCTCGCGGACTCGGAGAAGGAACTGAAGGACACAGGCGCCGACGTGCTGGCCCAGCGTTGCGACATTGCCGAGGATGCCGACTGCATTGCTCTGGCGAAAGCCGTGACCGACAGGTGGGGCCGGATCGACGGCCTGGTCAACAACGGCACCAAGACCTTGCCCTTCGAACTGTTCGAGAATTCGGACCTTGCCGAATGGCAGGCCAGCCACTCGGTTACGCTGTTCGGGGCGCTGCGCATGGCCCGCGCCTGTGTGCCGGGGATGAAGGCGGCGGGTGGCGGCGCGATCGTCAATGTCAGCTCGATGGCGCACAAGAAGCCGCTGCCGATGCAGGGCTGTTATGCCTCGGCCAAGGCGGGGCTGGAAGGCGCGACGCACCACCTCGCGCTCGAACTGGGCAAGTACAACATCCGGGTGAACACCGCGCGCATGGGCTGGATGGATGGCCCGCCGGTCGATGCCTATCTCAAGGGCGTGGCGCAGATGCAGGGCATTACCGAGGACGAGGTGCGCCAGCCGATCATAGACGGCATTTCGCTCGGCAGGATCCCCGACGATGCCGAATGCGCCAAGGCGGTGATGTTCCTGTGCAGCGACTGGGCGACGGTAGTTTCCGGCGCGGCGCTCGACATCAACGGCGGCGAATGGATGCCTTGAGAAAACTGCCCTTCGAACCCGCCCGTTCGTCCTGAGCTTGTCGAAGGACTGTCCTTATTCAAGAAAGAGCGGCGCTTCGACAGGCTCAGCGCGAACGGATATTTTCGAAACTCTTGCTGCGCACGAGGGGTAACTATGGCATCGCGAGGGTGACATAAGTGACACCTGTCCGCTGCGGTGTCCGCATGCTGAAAGGCGCGGATTTCTGCGGGCTTGGGGCCTCAGGGTGACACATTCTGCAATAAGGGAAAAACGTCGCGCCGGTTTACGGCAGGCGCGAGCGCGTCGCGACGCAGCCTAGGGATGGGGGACGGACGATGCGAAAGTGCGCCGCGATTGTAACGCGCGGCGCAAATGTAGGACAGAAGTGCTGTACACTTCGTCATCCCCGACCCTTCGTCAGGCTCAGGACAGGCTTGCCTGCCCCGGCGCAGGCCGGGGATCCGGGATCCAGCTTTTTCACGCGAAGAGACAAGGATACCGGACAGCAAGTAGCGCGCTTCGCTTTGTGTATTGGCGTGAGATTTTGTGACGTTGCGCCCGAATGCACCCCCGCAGGGTTCGGGGAGTGAGTTTAGCGCACCGTCATTACAATACGTTCGCACCCAGACTATGATGCGCTATCTTTTATTGTCAGCGCAGTCGGGAACGGGGGAGCGGGCGGCAATTTAGGCTCGGTGTATCGTCCGTTCGCATCCGTCCAGTAAAACTGGTAGAATATTCTACCACCTTGGTCAGGGCCGGACGAACAGCCGATCTGGTCCGGGCCTTCGCTATGCTTTGTGGGGAAGTCGACGGAACAAATTCGCACATTCCGCATGACAATCACAAATCTCGTGTCGGTGCAGTATGTGTAGCCAGCAATGTCAGAGTTCCCGCATTGCCCTCCACCGATGTCGCCATAGTATCCCCATTGCCCAAGCGCATTCTGCATTCTGAAACTTATTAGCAAATTGCTTCTGTCAGCTGCAGGCGCGTCGACGCAGGCATAGAGCTTGCTGTCGTCTTCCTTTTTCATCCAAGTTTTCAGGACAACCATCGTCGCGGTCGACGTTCGTTGCTTGTATGGATCTGACAAGCATTCCGCTCGAATGGCGGGATCGACAGGATTGTGACCTGCTTCGGTTTGGCTCGGTTCGTGCACTTCCCGTGGCTGCCAAGGGTCAGGCTTGGCGGCCGCGGATGTGGGGAAATTTGCTGCAGCTAGTGAAACTGCACATGCTATTGTCTTAGTATCTCGAAGCATAGAAACCCCGCAAATAGCGCGCTATATTATTTAGATTAGCGCGCCACCTGGACCTAAGTCACGGACAATTTTTCCGAATACTGGCGGTAAGCTAAGTGATGATGCACTGATTCATTGATCAAAAATTCCTACCCACAATGCCGCTCGATATACCGCGCGAAGTCGCCGGTGATGATCTCCTCGCTCAGGCCAAAGTCCTCGTAATTGTATAGGTGCGGCGGCCATTTGCCGCGCTCGTTGTCGTCGAGCCACGCCTGAATTCCGGCCTCGTCTTCGGCGGTCATCGTGCGGCCCATCGCTTCGAACACGCCGCGCGCGACCTCTATCGGTCGGTCGATCAGATCCTGAAACTGGATGTCGACAAACCGGTCGTCGCCGATCTTGTCGCGCAGGTCGATCACCGTGTTGCTCATGTCCGCCCAGCGTTTGCAGGTAAAGCGGCCAATCGTCTGCTTGTCGATGGAATCGCTTTTCATCCGGATCAGCGGCGTAATCATCGAGCAGTGCGAGGGCACGGTCTTGATAGGGTGGCGATGAGTCTGGACGATCACCGCATCGGGGAAAGCGTCGAGCAGCGTCTTGGGCGCGGACATGTGGGTGGGCGACTTGAGGATCCAGTATTTGCCACGGCGTGACTGGTCCTGCCATTGCAGCATCTTGAGCGCCACCTTGAGCTCCTCGTAGGCGGGCATCTGGTCGTAGCCCTTCAGCCACTCGCAATAGCTCGGCACATAGACGAAGCATTCGATCATCGTGCCGACGAACGACTGGTCGATGATGAAGGCTTCCTCCTCGGGCGAATCGAGTGTCGAGGGGTGGATGTGCGCGCCGTCGGGCCACTGGTCGTGCACGGCCTGCGCGCGGCGGCGGCGTTCGACCGGATTGCCCGGTTCCTCGCCCTCGGCGGGGAAGGGGAACTGGCCTTCCCACCATTTCATCGCGGTGTGGCTGGGCGCGGCGCTGAGCATGCGGTGGGTCTTGGTGCTGCCGGTGCGGCCAAGGCTGAGGATCGCGGCCCCGACCTTGACGTCCTCGTCGAGGATTTCCGGATTGCGCCTGATGAGATCGACCCTGGTCAGCCGGTTCATCAGATAGCCCAGGTTCTTCTCGGCCTCCATCGCCGCGCCCTTGGGTGTGAGCTGCGCCTCGGCGTGCAGGCACTCGAGCATCTTGTCGAGCGGCTCGAAGAACCATGTGTCGCCGAGATCGTCGAGGCCCGAGCGGCGTTTGGCCTCGTCGATCAGGGCATCGCGTTCGAGCGGCGGCGTCCGGTTGTCCTGTGTCATGGCGTTCTCTCTCCCTTGGACGCGCTTAGTTCACGGAGCGTATCTGTCCGCCGTCGATGCGGTGGTTCGCGCCGGTGATATAGCCCGAGCGCGGACTGGCGAGCAGGCACACCATCATCGCGATGTCTTCGACCCGGCCGATCCGTCCGGCGGGCAGGTTTAGCCGCTCGGTAGCGATCAGGCGTTCCAGTTCGTCGGGCGAGGGATCGCCCCAGCCCAGGTTTTTGGCGAGCGAGCGGCCCCAGCTCAGCATGGCGGGCGTGATGATGACGCCGGGCGATACCGTGTTGACGGTGATGCCCTTGCCCTTGAGCGCACCGGCGAGGCTCACGGTCATGTTGTTCATCGCCGCCTTGGCGCTCGAATAGGAGGGACCGAGGTTGTTGGGCTGCACGCCCACCGCGCTCGAAATCTGGATGACGCGACCGAACAGGGCATCGCTCATGGCGGGCACGCATCGCTCGATCATGCGCATCGCGGCGAGCGTGTTCGACTGGTAGGTCGCGATCCAGTGATCGAGCGTGACGTCCATGAAGGCTTGCGAGGTCGAGTTGCCCGAGCCGCCACCGGCATTGTTGATGAGGATTTCGACACTGCCGTCCAGCGCCTTCCTCGCGGTCTCGATGGTCGCGTCGGCGCCCTCATCGGTGGCGAGGTCGCCCAGCGCGACGCCCGCCGCGCCGATTTCGGCGGCAATCGCTTCCGCCCGCTCACGGTCGCGGCCATGGACCACGACCTTGCAGCCTTCTTCCGCCAGCATCCGGACGATACCCGCGCCAATGCCCGAGCTGGAGCCGGTAACGAGCGCGCGGCGACCGGTGAGTTGAAGGTCCATCGCCTAGGCTCCTTGTCCGGCTGACATCGCATCGGGCCTTGCCCCGGTGCCGTTATCGACGCGCGTTCGGATCAGCTTGCGGCTGGCGATCAACCATTGCCCGTCATGCTTCTCGTAAGTCTCGTGATAATGGCCGTAGCCATGCGTCCAGTGTTCGACGCCCTTGTGCTCCCACCACAACATGTCCTCCATCGCCCACACGCCCTCGGCACTGACCGGCGAAGTGAGGGTGATCTCGGGCATATGGACGTGGTGGACCGTGGTCTTGCCAATCAGGGATTTCTCGACCGAAGCGGTCATCGCATCGCGCCCGACAATCGGATCGCTGTCGCTGCCCAGCGCGTAGGACTTGCAATCGGGCGTGTGGCACGCGCGATAGAGTTCCCAGTCCTTGCTATCGACCGCGCGGCAGCGGCGCGCCTTGACCAGTTTGATCTCCTCGATGGCGATCAGCTTTTCCAGCGCGTCCATCATGCCTGCACCTCTCCCGTTGCCGCCCAGGGCCGCGCATAGCCTGCGAGGAATTCACCCTTGGCGACCTTGCCCGTCGCGTTGCGCGGCAAGGGCGTGTCGATGAAGCCGATGGCGCGCGGCACCTTGTAGATTGCAAGGCCTGCCTTGCAGTGGGCCTTCATCTCGTCTTCGCCCAGCGTCTGGCCGGGTTTCAGGACCGCAACCGCGACCAGTCGCTCGCCCAGCCGCGCATCCGGTTCGCCAAAGGCCAGCGCCTCGGCGACGGCGGGATGCTCTGCCATGACTCTCTCGACCTCGGCACAATAGATGTTCTCGCCGCCCGCGATGACCATGTTCTTCTTGCGGTCGACGATGTGGAGCAGGCCGGTCTCGTCGAACCTGCCGATGTCGCCGCTCAGCACCCAGCCGTCCCTGATCGTTGCGGCGGTGGCTTCCGGATCGTTGTAATAGCCCGCCATCGTGCAGGCGCCGTAGGCCGCGACTTCGCCCGGTTCGCCGGGTTCGGCATCGCTGCCGTCCTCGCGCAGCACCCGCAGCATGGTGGTCGGCACGACCCGGCCCACGGCGGCAAGGTTCGCCTCGAACTCCGGGCCGCCAAAGCTGGCGACGCGTTCCATCGTTTCGGTCTGGCCGTAGGTGTTGAGCATGAAGCACTGCGGCAGCGCCTCGCGGATGCGGGCCGCGACCTCCGGGGCAAGCGCCGCCGTTCCGCTCGAGAGGAAACGCAGCCGCGACAGCGCGCCGCCCGACGCGCGCGGCGAGGCCAGCAGGTCGAAGATCATCGTCGGCACCAGCGCGAGGCGGACAATCGTGTTGGCTTCGAGGAGGTCGAAAACCGCATCGGTATTCCACTTGCCGAGCAAAATGGTCGCGCCGCCCTTCATCATCGCGCGCAGGTAAAGCAGCAGTCCGGCGACGTGGAACAGCGGGCTCGATACGATGATCGCGGGCGGCTCGCTTCCCAGGCCGGCATAGGGATCATGCCCGAAATGCTCGCGGTACAGCGCGTCGTAAGCCTCGTCGAGCAGCAGCCCGAGCGTCATCGAATGGCCCATGCCGCCCTGCGAATGGATGATGGCCTTGGGGTGGCCGGTGGTGCCGGATGAAAACAGGATGAGCGCCGGATCCTCCGGTTTGCGGGGCGCAAAGTCGAGCGATGCTCCCGCTTCCGCAACCGAAGCCGCTGCGAAGTCCTCCGCCGAACCCGGCGCTGCGCCGATCACCAGACAGGGCAGGGCAGGGACATTGTCCGCGACCAGCAATTCGTGCCGCTCGCGATCGGCAATGACCGCGACGCAATCGGTCATCTCCACCGCGCGGCGCATTTCCGCGCCCGCGCCCCGGCTGTTGACCAGCACCGGCACGGCCCCGGCAGCGAGGATCGCGATCAGCGAGAGCATCCATTCCACGCGGTTGGCCATGGCAATGGCAACGTGATTGCCGACCTTGACCCCCATCGCTTCTCGCAGGTGAAGGCTGAGCACTGCCGCGCGCGCTTCGAATTCACCGAAAGTCGTTACCACGCCGTCCTGTTCGGTCATGCGGGCATGGGGAGCAGCTCGTCGCGCGGCGAAGGTTTCGGCCAGTCGCAGGCTCAGCGTGGGCGGTGCATTGCGGAACAGTTCGCATTGTTTGTCGTCAATCCGACCGGCCATTGTTTCATAGGTCGCACCCGGAGCCATCAACGCGGGCGGCACGGGAAAGTCGGAACGATAAGTCTTGCCGGTGGCATCGCCGGGGCGAATTGGTGCTGCGACTGAATTGTGGGACATGGGCTTTGCAACGCCGTCATAACGGGACTAACAGTTAGACAATTGCCGAGCCTTGCCGCGATTGCAAGCGTGCGCCGGTCAGCACAGCGAGGAGCATCGAACATGGCTACACAGGAATCCGCAACCGCTACACGGTATGGGGACTTCGTCTTCGACCCCTATTCGATGGACTACGCCGAGGATCCCTATCCCTTTTACGAATGGATGCGGGAGAATGCGCCGGTGTTCCACCACAAGGAAATGGATTTCTATATCCTCAGCCACTACGAGGATGTGTGGAAGGCGCACCGCGATGCCAAGATCTATTCCAGCGCCCATGGCGTAACCATAGAAGTACAGGACAGCGCCGGGATGATCCTTCTCGGCAAGGATGCACCCGACCACGGCTGGGCCAAGGCGATGATGGCCAAGGTCTTCAGCCGCGAGCGCATGGAGGCGCTCGACCCCTTCATTCGCCAGCGCGCCGTCGATCTGCTGGAGCAGGCTTACGAAAGGCATGGCCCGGATGGCGAATGGGACATGGTGAAGGAGTTTTCGGTCGAGCTGCCGCTCTATGTCATCAGCGAACTGCTGGGCATTCCGGAGGAACTGCGCGCCGAAGTCCACGAGCAGGCGAACAAGTTCCTCGCCCGAGGCGACGGCGCAGGCGAAGATCTGCAGATGGAAGCCAACATTGGGCTGTTCGGCCTGTTTTACGGCCTTGTCCAGGAACGCCGGAAAGACCCGAAGGACGATCCGGTCTCGCTGCTGATCGCGCTCGAGATCGAGGACGACGAGGGCGTCAAGCACAAGCTCGGCGACGACGAGATCGCCATGCGCTTCCTCGAAATGGCCATCGCCGGACACGAGACCGTCGCCAAGGCGATCCCCAGCGGAGCCATGGCGATGGAACTGTTCCCGTCCGAGAAAGAAAAGCTCCGCAAGGATTTGTCGAATATTCATCAGGCCGTGCTGGAAGTGTTGCGCTACGATCCGCCCTCGCAGCTGCAGGGCCGCTGGACCACGCGCGACGTGACGATGCACGGCGTCACCATCCCGGCCGACAAGCGGGTCATGCTGGCGACCGGCTCGGCCACGCGCGATCCGCGCGCCTTTCCGAACCCAGACGTGTTCGACATCGACCGCGATCATGACAGCCGCACCGTGTTCTTCGGCTATGGCGTGCACAAGTGCCTCGGCATCCATCTGGCGCAGCGCGAGATCGCCATCGCCTTCGAGGAACTCTACACCCGCTTCCCGGACTGGAAGGTGTTTCCCGACCGGGCCACGCGCGTTGCCGTCACCAATGTGCGGGGGGTTGCCGGTCTGCCGATCGTGCTAGGAAAGCACGCCTGACAACGGCCAACGGGAGCAAGCGACATGGCACGGACCGGTTCGAAAATGCACCTTCTGGGCCATATGTGCACCGGTCCGACCAGTCATCATCTCGGAAGCTGGCGGCACCCGCAAAGCGATGCCCACCTGGTCCTCGACGCCGAGCGGTATCAGAACCTGGCGAGGATTTACGAGCGCGGTCTGTTCGACGGCGTGTTCTTCGTCGATTTCCAGCGACTGAACAGGTTCAAGGAGGACAGCGTCGGCGATTGGGTTCACCGCGGTGGCGGGCTCCACATGCTCGACCCGATGCAGGTGCTCGCCACGATGGCGCTCGTCACCAGGCATCTGGGCCTCGCCGCGACGATGAGCACCACGCTCAACAACCATTATCACATCGCCCGTGCCTTCGCGACGCTGGATCACCTGAGCAAGGGACGGGCGGGCTGGAACATCGTGACATCATACGACAAGTCGGAAGCGCTCAATCACGGAATCGGCAGCTTTCCCGACAAGAATCTTCGATATGACCGGGCCGACGAAACAGTCGAAGCCTGTCTGGCGCTCTGGAACGGCTGGGACGAAGGCGCGATGACGGTCGACCGCCAAGCCGGGGTCTTCATCGATCCTTCGAAGATCCATTACGTCAAATATGAAGGAGAGATGGTGCGGACCGAAGGGGCGCTTACATCTCCCCGGCCGCCGCAGGGTCATCCCGTTTTCATGCAGGCCGGCGCCTCCGAACGTGGGCTCAGGTTCGCGGGCCGGTGGGCGGAACTGGTCTTCACATTGCAGGATGACAAGGAATTCATGCGGCCCTTCTACGACAAGCTGAAATCGCAGATCGTGGCGAACGGACGCGATCCGGCAAGCTGCAAAGTCCTGCCCGCAATCGAGGTCGTCGTGGGTCGAACGATGAAAGAGGCCGAAGAGCGGGCTGCCGAAGTCGATCAATATGCCGTCCCCGAAATTGCCATTCCGGGTCTCAGCGAAATGCTGAGCCGCGATCTGCGCGGTGTTCCGATGGACACACTCCTTGCCGACGTCGCGGTGACCGACATGGGAGTTGCAGTGCCGGAAGGCGCCTTCGCCAACACCATGAACGTGCGCAAGGATGGGCGCGGCCTGACCATCAGGGAGGCTGCCATCAGTCGGGTTACCTCCTGGGGCACGCCGCGGATCGTCGGTTCGCCGGAATCGATCGTGGACCGCATGCAGGACATGTTTGAGTCAAAGTGCTGCGATGGTTTCATCGTCACTTGCCCGCTGAGCCCCGGAAGCCTTGAACACTTTGTCGATCTGGTAGTGCCCGAGTTGCAACGTCGCGGCCTCTATCGCACCGAATATGCCGGGAGCACCTTTCGCGAAAATCTCATGCAGGACGATTGACCGGACCCTCGGGCAAGGTCGATGCGAGGTCCGGCAACAGCTAACGGAGTTGGGGCGATGCAGGAAAATCTGTTCGATATCATGTCGACCATGCGCGCGATGCGGCGGCTGAAGCCCGACCCGGTTCCCGACGATCTCGTCGAGCGGATCCTGCGCGCGGGACAGGCGGCGCCCAACGGCGGCAACATGCAGGAATGGGGCGTCCTCGTCATCCGTGACGAAGCGGTGAAACAGCAGGTGCAGGTCGTCTACCAGCGGGCCTACGACGAATATATCGGCAAGGGCTATGCTTCGCGCCTTGCGTCGATGCCCGAAGGTGAAGAGCGCGACCGGTATGCGCGGCAAGTCGACGCCGTCGAGCACCTGACGCGGAATTATCACAAGGCGCCGGTCTGGCTCGTCGCCTGCCTGCGGGTCGGCCCGCAAGGCGCCAATGCGATGAGCGGCGGGTCGATCTATCCGGCTGTGCAGAACATGCTGCTGGCGGCGCGGGCGCTGGGACTGGGCGCAACGCTGACCACACGGCACATGATTTTCGGCGATGAAGTCGATGCGATCCTCGGGCTGCCTGAGGGGGTCAAGTCCTTCGCCATCCTGCCGATGGGCTATCCCGAGGGGCGTTTCGGGCCGGTCAGCCGGGCTCCGCTGGAGACCTTCGCGCACCGGGAAAAGTGGGGCGCGCCATTCTCCGCCGACGCATGAGCCTTGGCTGGCGTCACCAGGCCTGCGCGATAATCAGCGTCCAGAGGCGTTTGAGAAACATGGAGCTCCGCGATCAATTGTAGCAAGTCCGCAAGGGTGATCGCCTGCCGATCCGGCAGTATTGCGGCAATGAAATTGAGACAATTCCGAGCCATCGGTTCACTTGGCGCAAATCCTTTGCTAGGAGCCCTGGTCAGGACAAACGGCAAGAGCACCGGCAGAACGGTCGGCAGGACGGACAAGGGCCAATCTTTCATAATTTCGAGAATATTGCCCTCGCCTTCCATCGGCTCGATTTCCGTCCCCTATTTCCCCGAATTCAGGATTGGCGAACCGCCGCCCCTGCGCTGATCGCAAGCCTGTGTGCCGCCGTGGCACTGGTGACATCGCCGGTTCTGGCGGCCACGCCTCAATTCGATGGCGGCCCGACGGTGAGCACCGAAGCTGGAAACACCCTGCTCGCCTGGCAGTCGGACGGTCCGGTCCGGCTCGAATTGGCCAGCGACGATGCGTTTTCCGATGCGCGCGTTATCTATGCGGGTTCCGCGCACAGCTATTTCCTGTCCGGACTGGCAGATGGCGACTACCGCCTGCGGCTGCGGACGCAGGATGGCGGCACTTCGCCTTCGCTGACCGTTTCGGTGCGACATCAGTCGCTGTCGAGAGCGCTCTGGCTGGTGGCGATTGGCGCCTTCGTAACGCTGCTCGTGATCGGCGCTGTTCTTCGCGGCGCCCGCGATGAATGAAGCGACCGCTGTCCTGCCGCCCAATGTAGGCTGGCTGCTGCTCGCCCTTTTCAGCGCGCTGTGGATCGGGCTGGGTATCTACTGGGGGCGGCGCAACAAGAGCTTCGAGGATCACGCGCTCGCCGGTCGCAATGTCGGCCTCGCGCTTGGCTCGGCGACGGCGGCGGCGACCTGGATCACCTCGAACACGACAATGCTCGCGCCGCAGTTTGCACTGGAACTCGGCGTGTGGGGCATGCTGGCCTATACCACCGCCAGTTTCGGGCTGTTCCTCTTCGCGCCCATGGCGGTGCGTATCCGCAAGCTGATGCCGGCGGGCTACACCAGCGGCGATTTCTTCCGCCTTCGCTACGGGCGAGGGGCCTGGTCGATCTTCATGGTGTTCACGCTGTTCTATTCGCTGACCTGGCTGGTCAGCATGGCGATGGCGGGCGGCATCCTGCTTCAGGCGCTGTCCGGCATACCCTACGTCTGGGGCATGAGCGTGATCCTCGGCGTCTGCGTGCTCTACACGATGCGCGGAGGCCTGGCGGCCGTCATCGGCACCGACTTCATCCAGAGCCTGATTATCATCGTCGGCATTGTCGTCGTCGGCTTCGCGGTGCTCGGCAATGTCTCCGTCGAGCAGATTCACACCAATCTCGCTGAGACCCGTCCGGCGCTGCTCAACGTTCTGTTTCCAGCCGCGATCATGGCGATCTTCAACAACCTGCTGTTCGGCCTTGGCGAGGTGTTCCACAACAACGTGTGGTGGAGCCGGGCCTTCGCCATGCGCGAAGGCGTGGGCGGCAAGGCATTCGCGCTGGGTGGACTGATCTGGTTTCCGATCCCGATCGCCGCCGGTTTCATCGCGCTGGCATCGGGCGCGCTCAATGTAACGGTGCCCGCCGCCGACATGGTCGGACCGCTGGTGGTGGCGGACGTGCTTGGCGAATTCGGCGCGATCGCCATTTTCATCGTTGTCTTCTGTTCGCTGGCTTCCAGCATCGACAGCCTGCTCGCCGCGACTTCCGATCTGCTTACCGAAGACGTCTATCGCAAGCTGATCCGGCCCGCCGCTTCGCCCGCCAGGTTGAAGTCTGTGGCCCAGTATGTGACACTGGCGCTTGGCGTGTTCACCTGGGCGGTCTGCCTGCCCCGTATCGGCACGCTGGCATCGGTGCTGTTCTTCGCCGGACCGCTGGTCGGTTCGATGATCTGGCCGATTGTCACCGGGCTCTACTGGCGCAGCGCAAATGCGACCGGGGCCGTCGGAGGGATGCTGCTGGGCGCAGGCGCTGGCCTCGTCTGCTACTTTGCAATCGGCTGGTACGTGGCGACTGTCATAGCCACGGCAGTGTCGATGGTCTGGGTGCTGGCCTGCGCCCGAATGTCAAAGTCCCGGTTCGACTGGGCCCGCCTGGGCGAAGCTGAATGACCTTCTCTGCCGGATTTCTCGAAATCATCATTTACGGCGCGCTGATCTGGTGCGCGCTGACGGGACTTGGCCTTGCCGGGCTTCTGATACGCGATGCGGCCAGGGGGGAAACCTGGTGACCATACCCGCGTCGCGCGTCGAGCACGTCGCCGATCCCAGCCGCAAGGCCGGGCTGATCGGCAATTGTCCCGATCCCGCCCAGCTGCTGGGTCATTCGCCGGGGTTGCGGCTCGATGTGCTGGACCGGCTGCGCGACGCCTCGGTGCTCTCGGCGGCGCAGTTCGACAAGGATCTTCTGTGCGAACTCGCCAAGCTGGCGGCCTTGCTCCAGCTCAAGAGCTTTCCCGTGCTCGATGCCCTGGAAGACAAGATCCTCGCCGCCGCGTTCTTCGAGCCGAGCACGCGCACCCGTCTGTCGTTCGAAAGCGCGATGCTGCATCTGGGCGGCAAGACGATCAGCGTGGCCGATGCCAAGACCACCGGCGTCGCCAAGGGCGAATCGATGCGCGACATCGGCCAGATGTTCAATTCCTACGCCGATATCGTCGCCGTGCGTCATACCGAGCAATCGGCGGTGGGCGAACTGTGCAAGTACCTTCGCATCCCCTTGTTGAACGGTGGCAACGGATCGGACGAGCATCCCTCGCAGGCGCTGGCCGACTGGTATGCGCTGCTCAAGTGGCGGCCGGAAATCGCCTATGGCACGATCCCGGAGAAATTCAGGCTCAACATCGGCATCATCGGAACGCCCGGCAACATGCGCACGGTCAAGAGCTTCCTGATGCTGGCGCTGCTGTTCGAAAAGAACATCAATCACATCACGATCTTTTCGGAAATGGCCGATCCGCTGGGCGAGGAAATCCGGGCGATGACCAATGCCAGCGCGATCGGCATCAATTTCTCGCAGGATCTTTCCCAGAGCCTCGAATATCTTGATGTCGTCTATATGAATGCCATCGCCTACCTGGGCGACGGATATCGCTTCTTCGGGGACGCCTTCAGTCTCGACGCAAGCAGTCCGCTCAAGCCCGATACCGTGATCCTGCACCCGCTGGCGCGCGGCGAGGAGCTCAGCGTCGATCTCGATCACACGCAACACAACCTCTATTTCAATCAGGCAGACGGGGCTGTCTGGATCCGGCAGGCCCTGCTGCTCTGCATCTTCGGCCGCGTGGCCGACGTCGTTCCCCCCGAGCATCTATCCTGAAAAAGGACTTTGGCCGAATGTGTGGCATTGCCGGGCTTTGGTGCCCAACGCGTTATTCATCCGAAACCCCTGCGCTTGCCGAGAAGATGGCCGACAGGATGTATCATCGCGGGCCGGATGGGCGAGGCTTCCACTTCGATCCGGAAAACGGCCTCGCCATGGTGCACACGCGGCTGTCGATCATCGGCCTCAATGCCGGCGATCAGCCGATCCATGGCCGCGACGATGACGGCACGGGCGATCTGACGCTAACCGTCAACGGCGAATTTTACGATTACAGGAGGCTGCGCGGTCTGCTGCGCACCGACGGTTACCTGTTCAACACCAAGTCGGACAGCGAGATCGCGCTCAAGCTCTACGACAAGCATTGCCTCGATTTCGTCGATCACTTGCGCGGCGAGTTCGCCTTCGCGCTGTTCGACAAGACCAAGCAGCAGATGATCCTGGTGCGCGACCGCTTCGGCATCCGTCCGCTGTTCTGGCACGTGAGCGACAAGGGCTTCTTCTGGGGCAGCGAGATGAAGGCGATGCTTGCCCACCCCGATGTTCCGCGCGAGGTTTGCCCCAAGGCGCAGCTTCACCAGATGATGCAGGTCATGGTTCCGGGCATGACGCTCTACAAGGGAATCCAGGCGTTGAAGCCGGGGCACATGCTGATCGTCAGGAAGACCGACGATGGCTTCGACGTGGAGGAGCGGCGTTACTGGGACGCCGAATTTCCACTCGACGGCGAGCACGACGACTTGCCCGACGAGGAGCACATCGAGAACGTGCGCGCCGCGCTCGTCGAGAGCATCGCGTTCCGGCTGGAGGCCGACGTTCCGGTTGCCTGTTACCTGTCGGGCGGCATCGATTCCTGCTCGATCCTCGGCATGGCCGCCGCGATCCAGCAAAGCCCGGTCAAGGCCTTCACCATCTCGTTTGATGACGACCGCTACGACGAAGCGCACATCGCCACGGAGATGGCCGAGAAGGCAGGGGCGGACCAGGACATTCTGAACGTGAAGGCGGAAGACCTTTACGGCAAGAACTTCGAGGACGCGGTCTACTACTCGGAGCGCACCTTCTACAACACGCTGGGCGTCGCCAAGATGCTGATGAGCAAGCATGTGCGCGATGTCGGCTACAAGGTGGTCATCACCGGTGAGGGATCGGACGAACTGTTCGGCGGCTATGCCCAGTTCAAGGCCGACTACTTCCTGCACGATCCGGCCTATGCCGAAACCTCTGCGGGCGAGGATATGAAGCAGCGCAACGCGATCTTCGCCGGATCGGTTCTGGCCGAGGAACAGATCAGCCATCCCGCCTTCGAGGAAGTGATGGGCTTCACGCCAAGCTGGATCCAGCCGTGGATGCTGACGCTCGAACGGGTGAAGCCGCTGCTGTCCGAGGAATTCAAGGCCAAGCTGGGCGATTACGACCCGATTGCGGCGATCGCCTACAGCCTCGACAAGTCGATGCTCGACGGACGGCACGTGCTCGACAAGGTGCAGTATTCGTGGATCAAGACCATGCTGGAAGGCCAGATCCTCAACTGGGGC
>JAGREJ010000092.1 GCA_020446595.1 Novosphingobium sp.
AGCACCAGCCGCCCCTCGGCATCGGTATTGATGACCTCGATGGTCTGGCCCGACATCGAGGTGACGACATCGCCGGGCCGCTGGGCATTGCCGTCGGGCATGTTCTCGACCAGACCGCACAGGCCCACGACATTGGCTTTCGCGCCGCGCTTCGCCAGCGCCAGCATGGTCCCGGCGACAACGCCCGCGCCGCCCATGTCCCACTTCATGTCTTCCATGCCCGCGGGCGGCTTGAGCGAGATTCCGCCGGTATCGAAAGTTACGCCCTTGCCGACCAGCGCCAGCGGTCGATCGCCCTTGGCACCGCCCTGCCATTCCATGACCAGCACACGCGGCTCGCGCGCCGAGCCTTGCGCCACACCGAGCAGCGCGCCCATGCCGAGCCGCTTCATTTCATCCGGGTGGAGGACGCGCAAAGAAAGTCCGCTACCCTGCATCGCTTGCTCGCAGCGCGCGACGAAGCTCTCGGGATAGATGGTATTGGCAGGCTCGGTCACGAGTTGCTTGGTCAGTTCGACGCCTTCGGCCAGCGCCGCCTCGGTCTCCCACACTGCCCCGGTTCCATCCGGCGCGCCCAAGACCGCGATGCTGGCGAGCGTCGCTTTCTTGTCGTCGGGAAGCTTGGTGCGATAGACATCGTGCCGCCACGCGCGCAGCCGCGCGCCGAGCAGGGCGGCGCTCGCCTCGCTTGCCGAAAGGCCGAGCCCGGAAAGGTTGAGCACCAGTTCCTCCTCGCCTGCCGTCTGATACTTCGCCGCCAGCGCGGCACCGGCGCGCTCGATGGCCGAAAGGCGCTCGTCCGCCGCAGGCGCGCCGATCCCGGCCAGCGCCACGCGCACGACCTGCCCGCCGCGCTCGACGAATCCCTCGAACATCTGGCCTGCCTTGCCTGAAAAACGCGACATCTTCGCCGCCTCGGACAGCACGGGCTCAAGGCCGGAAGGAAGCGCGTCCTGATTCACCAGATGGGCGACGATGCGGGCCGAACCGGCCGGGGAATCGTCAAGAAAGCGAATCTGCATGAAATCTCCTGAAATCGTGGCTTTTCGGCGACAGATCGCCGCCAGAGCGGATTGCAGTTAAGCACCGCCGGTGCGATAGGCAAGCCATGCGCCCGCCCTTCCCGTCCCTGTTGCAGGCCGTTTTCCTGCGCCTGCGCGTCAGGCGTGGCGGCGCACTGGCTGTCGGGATGACGGTTGCCTTGCTGGCAGGCCCGGCGCCGGCAATCGCCAAGGACGAGCCGGTGGCTGACGAGCAGCAGAGGCCCGCCGACAAGGCGCCCGTCGCCTTCGAGGCCGACCGCGCGGAATACGACGACAAAGCCGAAACCGTCACCGCAATCGGCAACGTCGTCCTGCGGCGCGACGGACAGGCGGTGCGCGCAGACACAGTGACCTGGAACCGCAAGACCGGCCAGATCGTCGCCAATGGCGACGTGAGGATGGTCGATGCCGACGGCAACGAACTGTTCACCGAGCAGGCCGAACTCACCGACGAGCTCAAGACCGGCGCGATGGAAAACCTGCTGCTGGCGCTGCGCGAAGGCGCAAGGATCGCCGCGGAATCGGGGCGACGCCTCGAAAACGGCGATATCGAGCTCGAACGCGCTGCCTATACGGCCTGCGCCGTCGAGAGCGCGAAGGGATGTCCCAAGGAGCCGAGCTGGCGGGTTACCGCGAACCGGGTGATCTACGATGCCGATCGCAAGCGGGTGTCATTCAAGGGCGCGCGCATCGTCTTCTTCGATAAGGTGGCCCTGCCGATTCCCGGTCTTCAGACGACGACCGACGGGCGCGCGATTTCGGGCCTGCTGATTCCCGATTTCCGCTTCACGCCGTCCAACGGCGTGGAAATCAGCAGCTCCTATTTCCTGCGGCTGGCCGAGAACCATGACCTCACCGCCACCGCCTACCTCTATACCGACGCCCCGCCGATGGCGCAGGTGCAGTATCGCGCCCTGACCGACAAGGGCGCTTACCAGATCACCGGCTATGCCACCGGCAGCCGCCGTATCGCGATCTTCGGGTCCGACCCTACCGAGCAAAGCGATTTTCGCGGCTATATCTTCGCCAACGGGCGCTTTCAGCTTTCGCCGAAATGGAGCGCGACAACATCGATCCGGCGCGCAACCGACCGCACTTTCCTGCGCCGCTACGACATCGACCGCGACGACCGGCTGCGCTCGATGGCCGAGCTGGAGCGGATCGGCACCAACAGCTATTTCTCGCTGGCCGGCTGGGCGACACAGACCATGCGGATCGGCGAGGATCAGGGGCAGGTGCCGGTCGCGCTGCCGGTCATCGACTATCGACACCGGCTGACCGATCCGCTGCTGGGCGGCAAGGTGGAACTGCAGGCCAATTCGCTGGCGATCCTGCGCGATGCCGGACAGGACACCCAGCGCGCATTCGTCCGCGCGCAGTGGGATCTGCGCCGCATTCTCGCCGGCGGTCAGGAAGTGACGCTGACCGCGCTGGCGCGCGGCGATGTCTATCATTCGGACGAGAACGAACTGACCGAAACCGCCGCCTATCGCGGCAACCCCGGCTGGCAATCGCGGGCGATCGCCGTCGCCGCGCTGGATGTGAAGTGGCCGCTGCTCGGCCCTGCGCTGGGCGGCACGCAATTGTTCACGCCGCGTGTCCAGCTTGTCGTGACGCCGCCAATCGCCAATCTCGACGTTCCCAACGAGGACGCCCGCGCCATCGAGTTGGAAGACAGCAACCTGTTCGCGCTCAATCGCTTTCCCGGTTACGACCGGATCGAGGACGGCGTGCGCTTCACCTATGGCTTCGACTGGCTGCTCGAGCGGCCCGGCTGGCGCGTCAAGACGACCGTGGGGCAGACCGTGCGCCTCACGCAGAAGCCCAGCCTGTTTCCCGATGGCACCGGACTGACCGATCGCGTCTCCGACGTCGTCGGCCGCACGGAAGTGCGATACCGCGATTTCATCAAGCTCGTTCACCGCTTCCGCCTCGACAAGGACAACCTCGCCATCCGCAGGCACGAGTTCGATGCGGTGGTCGGCGGCCAGCGGACCTATTTCGAGGTCGGTTATGTCAGGCTCAACCGCGACATTTCCGAGCGTATCGAGGATCTTCGCGACCGCGAGGAACTGCGCGCGGCGGGACGGGTGGCTTTCGCCAATTACTGGTCGCTGTTCGGTTCGGCGGTGATGAACCTCACCGATCGCAACGAGGATCCCGAATTCGGATCGGACGGTTTCCAGCCGCTGCGCACCCGCCTTGGCGTGGCCTATCAGGACGATTGTCTCGACGTTTCCTTCACCTGGCGGCGCGACTATGTCGCAACCGGCGATGCCCAGCGGGGTAACTCGTTCCAGGTCCGGTTTGCCCTGCGAAACCTCGGATTCCGGTGATCGATGCACCACCGCGCGGTCGCCACTGGCCAAACACCCTTTCGAGACTGCTCAGTTTCGGTTAATCGGCTGGCTCACATGGGATCGCGACTGCCCGACAGGTCGCAGCGGTCGGCATGAGCCGGACCGGATCGAACAGAACAACACGGGTGACAGGCTTGAAACTTCCCGCATCGAAACGCTTCCTCGTCGCGCTCGCGGCCTGTTCAGCACTTGCTGTGCCGGTCGCCGCGCAAGCGCAGTCGAGCCCGCAGGGCGCCATCTCGATCCCCGAGGGAGTCCAGATTTTCGGCCCACGCAATCCCAATGTCCGCCGCGCGACCGCGGTCGTGAATGGCGACATCATCACCGGCACCGACGTCGATCAGCGCCTCGCGCTGATTCTCGCCGCCAACCAGAACCAGCCTTCCGAAGAGGAAATGCAGCGCCTGCGCGCCCAGGTCCTGCGCAACCTGATCGACGAAACCCTGCAGATCCAGGAAGCAGCCGCCTCGAAGATCGAGATCGAGGACAGCGAGGTCGACGAATCCTACGCGCGGGTCGCCACGCAGAACTTCAACCAGAACACCACGGCGATGGACGCCTATCTCAAGCGGATCGGTTCCTCGCCTGCCTCGCTCAAGCGGCAGATCAGGGGCGAACTGGCCTGGCAGCGGCTGCTCCAACGCAATGTCTCGCCGTTCATCAACGTGTCGGAGGACGAGGTCAACGAGCTGCTCGAAAGGCTCAAGGCCGCCAAGGGCACCGACGAATACCGGATCGGCGAGATCTACCTCGCTGCTCCTGCCGAAGCGCGCCAGCAGGTCTACGACAATGCTCTGAAGATCGTCGATC
Source organism: Novosphingobium sp. (assembly GCA_020446595.1). Taxonomy (GTDB): domain Bacteria; phylum Pseudomonadota; class Alphaproteobacteria; order Sphingomonadales; family Sphingomonadaceae; genus Novosphingobium. Next base: position 4,214 of record JAGREJ010000092.1, read on the forward strand.
AGTTGCGCCAGGGCGGCAGTTTCGTTGCCTATGCGCGCCAGTATTCGCAGGCTTCGACAGCCGCGGTGGGCGGCGATCTCGGCTGGATCAGGCTTGCCCAGCTTCCCGCCGAACTGGCATCGGCCGCGCGCCAGATGCAGGCCGGTCAGCTGGTCGGGCCAATCGAACTGCCCGGCGGCTTTTCGATCATCTACATGATCGACAAGCGCCAGGTGCTGATGGCGGACCCGCGTGACGCCGTGCTGTCGCTCAAACAGATTTCGATCAGCTTCCCCAAGGGAACCAGCGAGGCGCAGGCACAGGCCCGCGCAGCCGAATTCGCGCAAGCCATGCAGCAGGCGCGGGGATGCGGTGGAGTCGACGAGGTCGCCGCGCGCATCGGCGCGCAGGTCGTCGCCAACGATCAGGTGCGCGCGCGAGATTTGCCCGGCCCGCTTCAGACTTCGATCCTGTCGCTGTCGCTGGGCGAAACTTCTCCGCCCTTCGGCTCGATCGAGGAAGGCGTGCGGGTGCTGATGGTGTGCGGTCGCGACGATCCGCAAGGCGATTCCGGCCCCAGCTTCGACCAGCTGATGGGGCAGATGGAAGAAGACCGCATCAACAAGCGTGCCCAGATCTACTTGCGCGATCTGCGGCGTGACGCGATCATCGACTACAACTGACGCGAGCGGCTGACTTGTCCAGCCCCGCGCCGCTTGCCATCTCGCTGGGCGATCCCGCCGGGGTCGGGCCGGAGTTGATCGCGGCGGCATGGGCACGGCGCGATGTCGAGCGGCTGCCGCCCTTCTTCGTTGTCGAAGGCAAGGGACTGCTGCCGGAGGCAGCGGCTTCGCGCGGCCTGAAAGTGCCGATCGCACCCATTGCCGACCCGGCCGAGGCGCTCGCTGAATTTCCCCACGCGCTGCCGGTTCTGGGTTCCGCCGATTTCGACTGGCATCCGGGCAATCCGACTCACGACAGCGCGCAACTTGCGCTCGCCTCGCTCCTGTGGGCGACGCGCCTCGCCATCGCGGGCGACGCTGGGGGAATCGTTACCGGGCCGGTCGCAAAGTCGCAGCTCGCCCAGGTGGGGTTCAGCCAGCCCGGCCAGACCGAATTCGTCGCCGACATGTGCCATGTCGCGCACGATGATGCGGTGATGATGCTCGCCGGGCCAAACCTGTGCACCGTGCCGCTGACCATTCACGAGGCCATCGCAGACGTTCCGCGCCGGCTCACCACGGACCTGATCGTGCGGCGCGCGCGGATCGTGGCGCAGGCTCTGGCGCGCGATTACGGGATCAGCGATCCGCGCCTCGCGGTCTGCGGCCTCAATCCGCACGCTGGCGAACAGGGCCGCTTTGGCGACGAGGAAGCGCGGATCATCGCGCCCGCCATCGAAATCCTGCGCGGCGAAGGGCTCGACGTGACCGGCCCGCATTCCGCCGACACCCTGTTCGCCCCGCGCGAGCGCGAAACCTACGACGTGGCGCTATGCATGTATCACGATCAGGCGCTGATCCCGATCAAGACGCTCGACTTCGACTCCGGCGTCAATGTCACGCTCGGCCTGCCGATCGTGCGCACCTCGCCCGATCATGGCACCGCCTTTGCGCTTGCCGGGAAGAACCTCGCCAATCCCGGCGCGATGATCGCGGCGATCCGCATGGCGGGAGAATGCGCGGCGCGGCGCGCCGGAGCCTGATGGAGCCGCTGCCGCCGCTACGCGAAGTCATCGCCCGTCACGGCCTTTCGGCGAGCAAGGCGCTGGGACAGAATTTCCTGTTCGACGAGCAATTGCTCGACCGTATCGCCGCGATTCCGGGCGATCTGTCGGGCCAGCAAGTGCTGGAGATCGGCCCCGGCCCCGGCGGCCTCACCCGCGCGCTGCTACGGGCCGGAGCGCAAGTCACCGCCATCGAGATGGATCGGCGCTGCCTGCCCGCCCTGGCCGAACTCGAAGCGGCCTTTCCGGGGCGTCTGGAAGTGATCCAGGGCGATGCGCTGAAGTTGGACCACAATGCATTGATGCATAGCGAGCCTTATTCGGTGGTCGCCAACCTGCCCTACAATGTCGGCACCGAACTGTTCACCCGCTGGCTTTCGGGGGAGACATGGCCAAGGCGCTGGACCTCGCTGACTCTCATGTTTCAGGAGGAAGTCGCCCGCCGGATCGTCGCCGCGCCGGGCACTTCGGCATACGGGAGGCTGTCGGTGCTCGCACAGTGGCGCAGCACGGCGCGGTTGGCGATGAAGGTCCATCGCAGCGCCTTCACTCCACCGCCCAAGGTGATGAGCGCGGTGGTCCATGTCGTGCCGACAGCGATGCCCGACGGAGTGTCGGCAACGACGCTTTCGCAGGTCACCGAGGCCGCCTTCGGTCAACGCAGGAAGATGTTGCGCCAGAGCCTGAAAGGGCTTGCCGGAGCCACCGGCGCACTGGATGAACTCGGCATCGATCCGCAGCGCCGCGCCGAAACGCTCTCGGTCGATGAATTCGTGGCGATTGCCCGCGCGCTTAGCGTTTGACCGGAACCTCGCCCGCCATGGCCTGCTTCGCCTCGCCGAGCGAACCCATGCCCTTGCCGACATAGTCCGACGCAAGCCACGCCGCCGCCCCCAGCGCGGCAAGCACGATGCCGAACTGCAGCATTTGACCAAGGCTGCGCCGCTCACCGGCAAGCGCATCGATCAATCCCCCGCTGCGCTGGCGCGCAGCCGCCGAACTGGCGAGCGCAATCGAGCCCTGTTCGCCAGCGATCAGCGCCGAAACGCTGACCCGTTCGCGCAGCACCAGCCCGAAGCGGGTTGCGCCGGACCACTTGACCTGCCCGATCAGCGAATGCCGTCCGATTACAAGTTCGACAAATTCGCCGCGCAATGGCGGCAATTCGCAGGTAGCCAGAACGCCGCGCGACGACAGATCGAGGAGCCGCACCTCGCGCTCGCCCTGACTATCGCGCAGGCGCGCTCGAAGCGTCGCCCGGACGCGCGGTTCCACTCTAGGATCGTCTCTTGCCATAGCTTGCGCGGTTCCAGCCTCGGGCGGCCACCGACATAGCCCATGGTGTTTGTCGTTCGGTTAAGGACCGAACGGCCCTAAAGCCTATGAAGCTGAGGCAGCACTTCCTCGCCGAACCATGCGATGTTTTCGAGCATTTCGGCTTCTTCCACGCCCCGCAGGCCAAGCCCGACCCAGGTCACGCCCGCATCGGCCAGTTCGGCGGCATTGGCAAGGAAGGCATCGGCAACCTCGCGGGTGCGCTCCGAAACGCGCACGGGAGACATCGGCGAGACGTCGAAAGGCCCGCTGCGGCCCGCTGCCGCGCGCAATTCCTGTACCTTCTCGACCTTTATCTTGAGGTCCGCCACCGAAGTGATGGCATCGGGATGGCGCGCGCCTACTTGCCCTGGCGGCATAAAGAACGGCGTCCAGCCATCGCACCGCTGCGCCGCCCTGCGCATGGCGATCTCGCCATTGCCACCGCACCAGATCGGCGGGTGCGGCCTTTGCAGCGGTGAGGGAAATTGCCGGTTGTTGGTGGCGTTGAAGTTCAGCCCCTCGAACTGGACGACGTCGCCGGTCCAGGCCGCTTTCATTGCGTCAATCGCTTCGTCCATCAGCTTTCCGCGCTGGCGGAAATCGACGCCAAGCGCAT
>JAGREJ010000093.1:0-6338 GCA_020446595.1 Novosphingobium sp.
CCGGTAGGTGCAGCCAAGCTCGAAAGCGCGGCCCGGCTCCACATCGATGGCATATTCGAGGCCCAGCGCACGGGCGATCGCCTCGTTGATCCCGCCCTTGACCGTCCTGATGGCGCGGGCACGCGGGGCGTTGCCCCAGGCATAGCCCACGCCCGCCGCGCCGAAAGTCACGAACAGGTTGAACTGGGCCCATTGCGGCACGAGAATCCACAGGAACAGCACCAGCGGCGCGCCGATCATGGCCGCCTTCCACCAGCGCGCCTTCGCCAGTTCGCGGGCCTGTTCGCGCACTGTGGCCTGCTCGCCCAGCCATTGCCCGAGCGGCCCTGCCAGCAAGGCGTCGATGTCGGGACGGACTATCATGCCGCGTTCAAAACCCTTAACATTTGCGACCTATTGTGCAGACTGGTGGAAACGATGGGGTTAACGCCATGACAGCCTTGATAATTCTTGCAGTGCTGGTGATCCTCGCGATCATCATCATCGGTATTTACAACCGTCTGGTGGCTCTGCGCCAGAACTGTCGTCAGGGTGTGGCCGACATCGATGCGCAATTGCGCCAGAGGCACGATCTGGTGCCCAACCTCGTCAACACGGTGAAGGGCTATGCGACGCACGAGCGCGAAACGCTCGATGCGGTGATCGCGGCACGCAACACCGCCGCCGCCGAACCGTCCTCCGAAAACGAAGCGCAGCTCAAGCTTTCGCTCGATCGCCTGCTTGCGCTGGGCGAGGCCTATCCCGACCTCAAGGCGAGCGCGAATTTCCAGACGTTGCAGGGCGAATTGGCGGACCTGGAAGACAAACTTGCCGCTGCTCGCCGCGCGCTCAATGCCGCGGTGGCCCGTTTCAATGCGGCCATCGAATCGTTTCCGGCGGTGGTCTTCGCCGGTATGCTCGGTTTCCGGCACGAGGACTTCAACCGCCTCGATGCGAGCGAGAAGGGCATTGTCGATCAGGTGCCCGACGTAAAGTTCTGACGAAAGAAAGCGCGGAATATCAATCTTTTGGGGCAGTAGCGCGCTGATTTGCGGGCCTCGGGAAACCGGCCGGAAATTTCGCGATTCCCGCTCGTTTTCACTTGCGATTCATGTTCGCTGCCCTATATCCGCCCCTCGCTGCCCCATGGGGACTTCCAACCGCAAGGCAGCTTTTGTGTCGAACATCACCGTTGGGGGTCCCTTGAGTTGCACCATCACCTTGACGCACCGGCTGTAGTCCGCGCTCTCGCGCCGGACGAACCTGTCATCCTCAACCGCCCGCACGCTGCCGCGCGCGCCGCCCGCTTCTTCGTCGAGAAGTTTCCGGGCAAGTCGCTCTATGCGGTGAAGGCAAATCCGTCGCCGGACCTGCTCAAGGTTCTGTGGGATTCGGGCGTGACGCATTACGACGTCGCCTCGATTGCCGAGGTGCGGCTGGTGCGCGCGACGCTTCCCGAAGCGACGCTGTGCTTCATGCACCCGGTGAAGACTTCGCGAGCCATTCGCGAGGCCTATTTCGAGCATGGCGTGAAGACCTTCAGCCTCGATACGCACGAGGAGCTGGCCAAGATCGTCGAGGCGACCGACCATGCGCCCGACCTGCGCCTCTGCGTGCGGCTGCGTGTCTCGTCGGAATATGCCGAGCTCAGCCTTGCGTCCAAGTTTGGCTGCGACCTTACAGAGGTTGGCGGCCTGCTTCAGGCGAGCCGTCAGGTGGCCGACTGGCTGGGCCTGTGCTTCCACGTCGGCAGCCAGGCGATGAGCCCGTTTGCCTATGTCCAGGCGCTCGACCGGGTGCGCGCGGCGATTGCCGACGCCAGCGTCGTCATCGACATGGTCGATGTCGGCGGGGGTTTCCCCTCGGTCTATCCGGGCATGGAGCCGCCGCCGCTGGAAGATTACTTCGGCATCATCCACAAGCACTTCTATGCGCTGCCCATCGCCTACAACGCCGAGCTGTGGTGCGAGCCGGGTCGGGCTTTGTGCGCCGAATACAATTCGCTGATCGTCAAGGTCGAGAAGCGGCGCGGCGATGAGCTTTACATCAACGACGGGGCCTATGGCGCGCTCTACGATGCCGCCCATGTCGGCTGGCGATTCCCGGTGCGGTGCCTCAATGACGACCGGCAGGGCGAGGCGGAAGCCTTCTCGTTCTACGGTCCGACCTGCGACGACGCCGATTACATGGAAGGGCCGTTCACGCTGCCCGCCGACATTGCCTCTGGCGACTATCTGGAGATCGGCATGCTCGGCGCATATGGCGCGGCGATGCGCACGGCCTTCAACGGCTTCGGTCAGGGCGCGGCCATCGACGTTGCGGACGAGCCGATGGCGAGCCTCTATGACGGCAGCCGTCAGCGCGAGGCGCGCGACAATGTGGTGAGCTTGCGCTGAAACCGCTCAAGATGTCGAACATAGCAAGGACGTCGTGCCTTGCACCCGTTCGATTCCGACCATGAGGGTGTGACCGTCCGCGCGCTCGATAGTGGCAAGTTTGCCCGTCTCGGGCAGGTCGAATCCAGCTTCATTCAGCTTGCGTCGAACCTTGTCCGGCGTTTCCTTGAAGCGAATCTGAAAGCTTTCGATATCCGAATCGGCATATCTGCTCGTTCTTAGTTCAGTCACGCGAAGTCCCTCCCAGGTGCTCGGGGCGACAAGTTGAGCGATGATCGCGGCATTGCCGTTGCCGCTCGTCACTTCCTGAACGACCGGTCTCACTTCGGGGCCATCGACACCAAGCGTGATTGGACCGGACTTGTCGTCGGGACTCAACGACCGCATATCGCTCAGAAGCGTTCCCAGGTCGTCGGCCGGTCGGCATTCCTTTGCGTTTTCGAATCTGAGTATGGCACTCAGCCGCACGGGCGAGTTTCCGCCAGAATCTTGATTACTGGATGCAGTCTGCGGCTCCGCGGTTTCCTCCGTCTCGGGTTCGTCCACCCCTGTCTCGCGCGAGACAAGCACGCCCGCACCGATCGCCGCGACCACCAGTATCGCTCCGAGCAGAAAGTGGAGCTTGCGGTTGGGGAGCTTGACCGGCTTCGGATCGGAGAGGCTCGTTTTGTTTCCGTCGGCTGAGAATATCCTCGCCTTCTCGGCTTCAAACTCCGCGTCGGAAAGAAGGTTGCGATCGCGCAGGACGGCTAGCCGTTCAAGGGCTTCCAATCGCTCGTCCATAAGCTAGTCTCCACGACAAGGTTCCTGTGGTCGCCAAGTCATGGCCGAACCTAGACTTTGAACAACTGATCTAGACGGGGAATTGCCATGCGCAAAGCAGTTGTTGGGGCCTGTCTACTACTCGCCGCGTGCGATTTCGGCAGCTTTTGGGAGGGTTTTGGCGATAAGGAGCCATTGACGAAAGTGCCCGATCTTTCGCTGACTATGCTAGAGTTGGAGGCAATTGAGAAACTTGAAGTACATCGGAAAGAGCGTGAGGCAATCGAAGGTCTGGCAAAGCGTGTCCGCAGCGCCATGGAAGAATACTTGTTCGATCCGTTCTCCGCTGAATATCGTAAGCTGAGAGCAGGCAGGAACGGGGCGGTCTGCGGCCAGGTCAATGCCAAGAACCGGCTTGGAGCCTATGTGGGGTTCAGGGATTTCGTTGTCGGCAAGGACGGAAAGACTGTCTATTCGAGCGGCCATTCGGACGGCGTGGAGACGGAACTCTACTCGTCATTCGCCGAAGCCTATGTGAATGCCTGCGCATCCAAGGTCGAGGCAAACAGGCACGCCGAGGCTACCGCGCCTGTTGAGGATTATTATTCTGCCGAAGATGCTGCGGATGCAGCGGCGGAGGCCGCTGACGATGCTGCTCGAGCGATGGAAGAATCGGAGCCTCTGATAGAAGAAAAGCCGTACTGGTAGATTGGCCAGCCCGGAAATCCTCAAGCCGCCTTGCGCATTTCCAGCCGTTCCCAGATCTCGACCAGTGCCTCGGTGAGCTCGCGCATCATCTCCTCGGTATGCGAGGGGCCGGGGGTGAAGCGCAGGCGCTCGGTGCCGCGCGGCACGGTGGGATAGTTGATTGGCTGCACGTAAACGCCGTATTCGGCAAGCAGCACATCGCTGATCTTCTTGGTCTTGACCGGATCGCCGACCATCAGCGGCACGATGTGCGTGACCGAATCCATTACCGGCAGCCCGGCCTCGCGCAGCATCGCCTTCAGGTTCGCCGCGGCGGCCTGCTGGCCCTCGCGCTCGACGCTCGATGCCTTGAGGTGCTTCACCGAAGCAAGCGCGCCCGCGACCAGCACCGGCGAGAGCGAGGTGGTGAAAATAAATCCCGGCGCATAGGAGCGGATGCAGTCGATGATCCGGGTATCGGCGGCGATATAACCGCCCATAACGCCGAACGCCTTGCCCAGCGTGCCCTCGATGATGGTGATGCGTTCCTTGGCGTCGTCACGGTCGGAAATGCCGCCGCCGCGCGGGCCATACATGCCCACGGCATGAACCTCGTCGATATAGGTGAGCGCGTTGTACTTGTCGGCAAGGTCGCAGATTTCGTGGATCGGCGCGACGTCGCCATCCATCGAGTAGACGGACTCGAAAGCGATCAGCTTGGGCGCTTCGGGATCGGCTGCTTCGAGCAGTTCCTCCAGATGCGCCAGATCGTTGTGTCGCCACACCTGCTTCTCGCAGCCCGAATTGCGGATGCCCGCGATCATGCTGGCGTGGTTCAGCTCGTCGGAAAAGATAATGCAGCCGGGAAGCAGCTTGGCGAGCGTGGAAAGCGTGGCGTCATTCGAGACATAACCCGAAGTGAAGAGCAGTGCCCCTTCCTTGCCGTGAAGGTCCGCCAGTTCGCGTTCCAGCTCGACATGGTAATGCGTATTGCCGCCGATATTGCGGGTACCACCCGAACCGGCGCCGACATCGTGCAGCGCCTCTTCCATCGCCTCGATGACCGCAGGATGCTGGCCCATCGCAAGGTAATCGTTCGAGCACCACACCGTGATCGGCTTGGGGCCGTTGTGCCCGGCAAAGCACCGCGCATTGGGGAACATGCCCTTGTTGCGCAGGATGTCGATAAACACCCGGTAGCGGCCTTCGGAATGGAGCCGCTCGATCGCCTGGTCGAAAATCTGGTCGTAATTCACGTATGACAGTCCTGCCTTGGCCGCGCTGGCGGCGCATTGCGGGGCGAATTAGCTCAATCGCGCGGAAAAGGCCAGCGTGACGTGCGCCTGGCGATCATCGGACTATGTTGGCGCTTTCGTCAAAATAATGGAGCAGGCCGCCGCGCTTCGGAATCCGGTTGCCCGAAACGATTACCAGGCGCGGAGCTTCCTGCTTGAGCTTCCGTAAGGTCAGCAACCACGACATGATCGCACCGCGATCTTCCTTCTTGCCGATGTCGGTCACGAAGCGGGCAGGCGGACGCAATTCACTCCAGGCGCGATATGTCCGCGCGATATTGCCAGCGAACAGGTACTCCCGTCCGCTGGCCAGCTTGACATAGACCATGCGCGCTCCGGCCTGGAATTTCGGCGCAGGAATGACGACAATGCCGGGCGCAACCCGGTGGGGAACGAGCTTGCTGTCGGCCTGCTGCTGGCGGGCCAGCTTCGCGTCGAGCGCCTTGGCCTGCTCGCTCTGGCCGAGCATCCGCAGTCCGCCGAGCTGCTCCGGGGTGAGTGCGAGCGGGACAAGCATCTGCGCTCTCGACAGCGCAGAGGCGATGCGCGCCTGCGCCCTGGGAAAGAAGTTGTCGTGCCCGAACCTTGCGACATCCTCGCTTGCGATGCCGCTGCCGATCAGAATCGGTGCCTGGTCCGCGTATTCGACCATGTAGGAAAGCGTGTAGAGCTCGATCGACTTTAGTCCCACTCCGGCCGTAATGCGGTTTCCCGTCACCGACTGCTTGGCGACATGCTCGAAACGGATGCGTCGTGGCGCCTCCTGCACCGGTGCCGCTGCCAGACTTCGCAATTGCGCCATGCTGATCGGCATGGGCTCACTCTGCGGAGTACTGGTGTCGAGCATGAACCAGTAATAGGGCACACCGACCATCAGGAGCAGGGCGATGATCGTCAGATTGAGCCTGTTCATGGTCAAAAGATCTCGATCCGGGGGAGGCCGTAGGCTGAAAGCCCCTCGCGATAGGCCTCGATCGAGCCGTTGTCCCCGGTGAACAGCACCAGGTCGTCGTGTTCGCGGCGAAATGGCTGGCCCTCGGTGAGCGATGCGATCCGCCGCGCTATCCCTTGGGCGCCATGCACGAACGCGACGCCCGAACCGAACGCCTTCGCCAGTTCCGTTTCGAGCAGCGGGAAATGGGTGCAGGCGAGAACCACGGTGTCGATTTCATCCCCGCGCGGCATGGCGCGCAAGGCCGCGACGGCACTGGCGACGGCA
>JAGREJ010000093.1:6393-8304 GCA_020446595.1 Novosphingobium sp.
AGGCGGAGCAGGGCCTTGTCGGCGGCAAATCGCGCTTCCAGCCGATCAACATAGCCCTGCCGGATCGTCGCTTCGGTGCCGATGAGGCCAATCACGCCCGTCTGTGTCATTGCGGCGGCGGGTTTGATCGCCGGGACCGTGCCGACAATCGGGATCTCGAGCACCTCGCGCACCGCATCCAGCGCAATGGTCGAGGCGGTGTTGCAAGCAATGCAGGCGAGCCGCGGGTGCAGTCGCTCGGTCATGCGCCCGAGCAGCCCGGCGACGCGCGCGGCGATCTGGGGTTCGGTCTTCTCGCCATAGGGCAGCCCGGCATTGTCGGCGGCATAGATGATCGGCGCATCGGGCAACAGCTTGCGCAGTTCGGCAAGCACCGTCAGCCCGCCGACGCCCGAATCGAACAGCAGGATCGGGGCTGCGGGATCGGGCGGGTTATCGCTCAAGCTGGGGACATCCTCATGGTCTTGCGGGTTTTTATACCGAAACCGACGCAATGAGAACAAGCAGGCTTCGCCAATCCGCACCAAGCGGCTAAGGCGGTGTCATGGAATGGATGGTCGCGCTTGCGATGGGATATGTGATCGGGTCGGTCCCTTTCGGACTGATTCTGACGCGCCTGTTTGGAGCGGGCGACCTGCGCCAGATCGGATCGGGCAATATCGGCGCGACCAACGTGCTGCGCACCGGACGCAAGGGGCTGGCAGCGGCGACGCTGTTGCTCGATCTCGCCAAGGGGCTTGCGGCGGTGCTGATCGCCCGCGCGCTGTGGGGCGAGGCGCTGACCGAACAGGCGGCAATCGGCGTGTTCGCGGGGCACTGTTTCCCGGTCTGGCTCGCGTTTCGCGGCGGCAAGGGCGTGGCGACGACCGCAGGTATCTGCTTCGGCCTCGCCTGGCCGATTGGTGCAGTCTATGCCGTGGTCTGGCTCGGCATGCTGGCCCTGACGCGCATTTCCTCGCTCGCCGGAATGAGCGCGGCGATTGCCGCACCGATTGCCGCATGGGCGCTCGGCTACCCCTGGCACATCAAGGCATTGGCGGCGATTGCTGTGGCCGTGCTGGTGCTGCACCGCGCCAACATCGCGCGCCTGCGCGCCGGGACAGAACCAAAGGTCGGCGGCCAGTCGTGAGCGATCTGGCGCAGGACGAGGCCTTTGCGCGAATCCGCCTGCTGCGCTCGCCGAATGTCGGACCTGTCACCTATGCGCAATTGCTGCGGCGGTTCGGGACGGCGGACGTGGCGCTCGATGCGCTCCCCGATCTCGCCCGACGCGGTGGGCAGGCCTATCGCGCCGCTGATGCGCGGCGGATCGAGGACGAAATCGCCGCTGTGCGCAGGGCAGGCGCGCGCTACCTGTTCCACGATTCGCCCGACTATCCGTCGCTGCTGCGCGAGATCGAAGGCTCGCCGCCGATCCTTACCGTGCGCGGCGATGGAAGTCTCGCGGCGCTGCCCAGCATTGCCATCGTTGGTGCGCGCAACGCCTCGGCGGCGGCTGTCAAGCTGGCACGCGACTTTGCCGCCGTACTGGCCGAAGCCGGATTCGTTGTGGTTTCCGGGCTGGCGCGCGGGATCGACGGGGCGGCGCATCGAGGAGCCTTGCCCGCGACCGTGGGCGTCATCGCTTCAGGAATCGACATTGCCTATCCGCCCGAACACGCGGACTTGCAGGAGCAGATCGCGAGCCAGGGCCTGCTGCTGGCCGAGCAACCGCCGGGAACCGAGCCACTCGCCCGGCATTTCCCCTCGCGCAACCGCATCATTGCCGGAATGGCCGTGGGCACACTGGTCGTCGAGGCCGCGCCGAAGAGCGGCTCGCTTATCACTGCAAGGCTGGCGGGCGAGGCGGGGCGCGAGGTCATGGCGATACCCGGATCGCCGCTCGATCCGCGCAGCCACGGCTGCAACCAG
>JAGREJ010000094.1 GCA_020446595.1 Novosphingobium sp.
CGTCGGCCTTGTCGGTTTTTTCGTGACCGCGCGCTGGCTCGGCGCGATGGAATCGATGGTGCCGCTGATGTTCACCGGTGAACTGACCGGCATGGTCGTCGGCATGGCGGTGCCGATGATGCCCTTCTCGGCCATGCAGGGCCTGACCTGGGGCCTGGCCTGCGGGGCGGGCGCAATCGTCATCATCTGGATCGCCAACTCGCTGCTGCGCGGCGTCACCCGCGAAGGACAGGAGGCGCGCCATGGCTGATGCCGTCACTCAGGCGAAGTGGGACAAGCTCGCCCCGCGCTTCGACACCATGGCCAGCAAGGGCGCAGAGAAACGCTGGGGACCGTTCAAAAGCGCGTTGTTCAGCGAAATGGAGGGCAAGGTGCTGTTCCTTGCGCTCGGCACCGGGCTCGACATTCCGCACTTCCCCAAGGGGCTCGACATCACCGCGCTCGACATCAGCCCGGTGATGATCGAGCACGCGCAGGAACGGATCGCGGACTATGACGGCACCATCGAAACGCATGTCATGGACGTCCACGACATGCCGTTTCCCGACGACAGTTTCGACATGGTGGTCACAAGCTGCACCTTCTGTTCGGTGCCGCGCCCGATCGAGGGTCTGAAGGCGCTGCACCGGGTGCTCAAGCCAGGCGGCAAGTTGCTGATGTTCGAGCACACCGGCAGCCGCTGGTACCCGTTCCGCTACATGATGAACCTGATGACGCTGATAACGCGCAAACTTGGGCCGGACATGAATCGTCCGACCGTCGCCAATGTTCGGGCGGCGGGCTACCGCGTGACCGAAGTGCGCAACGTGTTTCTCGACGTGGTCAAGACCATCAAGGCGGTGAAGGAACCGGCCTGACCGGATTGGAGCACCGGGACTCGTGAAAGGCATCACGCGCGCGCCAAGGGCAGCCACTTTCGGTGTTGCAGGGAAAGCGGACTGTCCGGACGCTACAGGTTGCGGACGTTCGGCAAGTGCGTCCGGAAACAAGGTTACGCCAAGATTTCGGACCGACGGTTTCAATTTGGAGCGGGCCCGAAAGCCCCGTTCAACCGGAGCCATCGAGCGAAAGGGAAACAACCGGCCGCAAATCTCGGTCTCGCTCGACTAAATGCTTTCGATCTCGCTCAGGCGTTTGCGCAGATGCGCGATCAGCAATTGCACCTTGCGCGGCGTATGACGCCTGGCGGGATAGACAGCAAAGACCGGCATGGGCTGGGCTCGATAATCCGCCAGCAGTTCGATCAGTCGACCGGACTTCAGGTGCGAGGCCAGGTAGAGTTCTGGCAGCCAGGCAATGCCGATGCCTTTCAGGGCGGCGTTGATGAGTGACGGCCCGCTGTTGCTGACCCAGTTGCCGGAAAGCTGGGACTGGAGGTGCTCGTCCAGTCCGGCAATTCGCCACTCGGCGCATTCGCCGAACGTGGAAATGAGACAGTTGTGACCGATCAGATCCGCGGGCCGCTCCGGACCTGTTCGACCTTCCAGGTACGAGGGCGAGGCGACGCACACGTGTGGAAGCTCGAACAGCTTCTGTGACAACAAGGAGGAATCCGGCTGGGTGTCGTAACGTATGGCCAGATCGTATCCCTCGGCCACGATGTCCACAGAGCGATCCGTTATGAGAACCTCCACCTCCAGGTTCGCATTTTCCAGCATCAGTTCGGCCGCAAGCGGGGCGATGCACGCTTCGCCGAACGTATCTGACGCTACGACCCGCAAGCGGCCCTTGGGCGTGGCGTCGAAATCCATCGCCTGGCGTTCGACATCCTCCAATTCCTGGAAAACATCGACGCAGCGGGCATAGACGATGTTGCCTAGGTCCGTCGTCGAGAGATGCCGCGTGCTGCGGAACAGAAGTTCGGAGCCCAGCTTGTCCTCGAGCTGGCTGACCATCCGGCTGACCTGCGACTTGGACATGCCCAGGCGATCCGCGGCGCCGGTAAAGCTGCCGCATTCGACGACGGCTATGAAAACCTCGTAGTTCTTCCAGCGTCGCATTGTTGTCCCTGTTGCAACAGTAAGTTGCCAAACCCTCGGCTAGTCTTCGACCCCCCAAATCTTACCGTAATGCTGCTGCTTCGCAATAAGAGCATGAGCGGCCGAAATTCAGGGGATTCACTAGAGCGCCATGTTTGTCAGCAACGCCTGGTATATCATCGCCGAGCCTCAGGAGCTCGAAAACGAAGCCATCGTTGCGCGCACGGTGCTGGGCAAGCGCCTCGCGATCTATCGCGGACGTGACGGTGCAATCGTCGCAATGGAAGATCGCTGCCCGCATCGCTTTGCGCCGCTTTCGCTGGGCAAGATCACCGACAGGGGCATTCAGTGCGCCTACCACGGCGCGGAATTCGCCGCGAACGGGCAGTGCGTGGCGGTGCCGGCTCAGAAGAATCCGCCCGATGCCACGGTCGACACGTTCCCGGCCGTCGAAAAGCACGGCTATGTCTGGGGGTGGCTGGGCGATCCCGAACTGTCTGGCGATGAATCGTCAATTCCGGACGGCTTCTGGGTAAGCGGCGATCCGGCATGGATCGGTGGGTACGGCCACATGGAATCGATCAAGGTCGATTACCGGCTGATCAACGACAACCTGTTCGACATTACCCATGCCGAGTTCGTCCATCCCGAAAGCTTCGGCGGCGAAGAAGTGCAGTTCTACCGCGATGCCAAACGCGGCACCGGCTTTCGCGATCGCGGCATGACCTATGAAGTAGGCGACAACCACATCGTCTTTCGCACCCATGCCGCTGCTCTGGGGCAGGAAGGCGGACCGCTGTGGCGCTCGCTGCTGGCACAGAGTCGGGGTCTGGACGACTGGCCGGAACCGATCGACTTCAGGATGGAAGTCTATTGGTGGGCACCAGTCTATACGAGCTTTCACATCACCGTGCGCCCGATCGATGAGCCCGATGCCGACCCGGTCGAGATCTATAACCTGCATGCCGCCATCCCGGAAACCGAAGCCAGCTCGCACTACTTCTACCGGTCGGTGCGCAACTATGGCGACGCCTCGATGAACGCGCCTTTCATAGAGGCAGCGCAGGCGATCTTCGAACAGGACAAGCCGGTGCTGGAAGGCCAGCAGGAAGTTCTGGGTGCGCGCGACTTGCTCGACGAGGACCCGATCTCGTTCCGGGGCGACCGGCTGCAATTGGAAGGCCGCCGCATCCTCAACGAACTGATTGCCGCCGAAGCGAAGGACGGCTGACATGCACGCACTATCGTTCCTTTATCCTGCAGGCAGCCAGCCGTTCGATGCGGTGCACTGGAAAGAAGTCCATCTGCCGCTTGGGCTTGGCCTTACCGACAAGCATCTCGGGATCCGCCCCGACCGGATCATGCTGTTCCATGCGATCCGCGGCGGTGACCTTCAGGATGCAAGCGCGCCCTATGGAGCGATCGCGACCTGCATCTTCTCCGACAAGGAGCAGGTGGAGGCGTTCTCCACGCTTTTCGAATTCGAGGAAGCCGCGCGTCGGCTTTCGGAGGACTTCCCGAATTACACCGCAGGCCCACCGAACGTGATGGTCTGCGAAATCCGCGACGTGACCGACATCGACGTGATGATCGAGCAGTTCCAGGCTGACGAAGCCGGACGACAGAACGACAGGTAAACAGGCAAATAGGGGGCAATCTTGGCACATCAATCGCTTTGGCACGCCACTAGCGCGCTCGCGCTTATTGCAGCACTCTCGATCCAGCCCGCGGCCCATGCGCAAGAGACGGGTGGCGGCGCAACAGACGAACCTGCATCGCTCGGTGAGATCGTCGTGACTGCGCGGCGCGTGCAGGAAAGCCTCAACGACGTGCCGGCGATCGTCGATGTTCTGACCGAAAGCGATATTCGCGCGTCCGGCGTGCAGACCGCCACGGACTTCGTGCAGCTCACGCCCGGCGTAACGATTGTGACAGGCAACGTCGAGGCGGGCGACGTGCAGATCGGCATTCGCGGGCTGAACGGCACGCGCGATGCGGAAAGCAACGTGGCTTTGGTGGTCGACGGTATCCTCAAGACGAACACCGCCGCACTCAATCAGAACGCCGGAACGCTAACCCAGATCGAGGTGCTCAAAGGGCCACAAGGTGCGCTCTACGGTCGCAACGCGGCAGCCGGCGCGGTGATCCTCACCACCAAGAGGCCGGGCGAGGTTCTGTCGGGTGAAGTCAAGGCGAGCTACGCCGAATACGACCAGAAGCGCCTGTCTGGCTATCTGGCAGGACCGCTGGGCGACAGCATCGGTTTCGTTCTTTCGGGCGACTACGACAAGGGCGATGGTTTCCAGAAGAACCGCTTTCTCCAGAGCGATGCCCTCAAGGAGGCATTTCGCGCGGCAGTCCAGTCGGTCACCCCTGGCGCGGAAGTGCCATTGGCTGGACCCGAAACCATCGACAACTTCCTGCGCTGGAACGTCAATGCTCGCCTGATTGCTGACATTGGCCCGCGCACGGAACTGGACGTGAAAGGCAAGATCGGGCGAATTGAAGGAGGCAGCGTCGTGTTCGGAGCGGCCTACCATGTGCCCGGACTCGTTCCCTTTCTTGGCGATGGCGTGTTCCTTGACGTCAATGACTTCGATTTCACGAATGCCTTCTATGGCAACCTCAGAGGTCAGCAGGTCCAGAAGACCAGCGAGTTGTCCGCGCGCCTGACGCACGAGATGGATTGGGCGACGCTATCGGCCTGGGTCGCCTGGAGCGACATCCGCAATTCCTACACTGGCGAAGGGACTTCGGGCTCCAACGGCTATTTCTTTACCGAGCCGACATGTCAGGCCACGACGGCTGCGCTGGCAGGCTTCCCGACAACGCCCCCCACGTTTATCGGCGGCACACCGCAAACCTCGTTCTTCAGCCCCTACACGCCGACGACGTGCGACGGATATCAGTTCAACCGCCGCAACCAGGAAGACATCAGCGCCGAAATCCGCCTCTCCTCGGCACCCGGTAGCAGTCTGTC
>JAGREJ010000095.1:0-988 GCA_020446595.1 Novosphingobium sp.
GCTGGGCATGGTGTTCTCGGTGATGCTGTGGATGCCGAGCTGGGGCGGCATGATCAACGGCCTGATGACGCTCAACGGCGCCTGGGACAAGGTGCGCACCGATCCGATCATCCGCATGATGGTGATGGCGCTCGCCTTCTACGGCATGAGCACCTTCGAAGGGCCGATGATGTCGATCAAGTCGGTCAACTCGCTGTCGCACTTCACAGACTGGACCATCGGCCACGTCCACTCGGGTGCGCTCGGCTGGAACGGGATGATTACCTTCGCGGCGATCTATTACCTGGTTCCGCGGCTGTGGCGGCGCGAGCGGATGTATTCGCTGCGGATGATAAACTGGCACTTCTGGCTCGCGACGGTGGGGATCGTCTTCTACGCGGCGAGCATGTGGGTGGCAGGCATCACCCAGGGCCTGATGTGGCGCGAATACGGGGCCGACGGCTACCTCGTGAACAGCTTCGCCGATACCGTTGCGGCACTGCATCCGATGTATCTGATGCGCGCGTTTGGCGGTCTGCTCTACCTCTCCGGCGCGGCAGTCATGGTCTGGAACATGGCGATGACGATTGCCGGCAGGCTGCGCGAGGAAGCGCCCATGTCCGGTCCGGCCTTCGATCCCGAAGCCGACCGCCCCATCGTCGCCGTTCCGGCCGAATAGGAAGAGCCCGCCATGAGCACGACTCCAAATGAACCCTTCGCCGGGCACAAGAAGCTGGAGCGCAACATCACGCTGCTTGCGCTGGCGACCTTCGCGACCGTGGCCATCGGCGGCATCGTCGAGATCGCCCCGCTGTTCTGGATCGACAACACCATCGAGAAGGTGGAGGGCGTGCGTCCCTACACCCCGCTCGAACAGGCCGGGCGCGACATCTACGTGCGCGAGGGCTGCTACGTCTGCCACAGCCAGATGATCCGTCCGTTCCGCGACGAGGTGGAACGCTACGGTCACTACTCGCTTGCAGCCGAATCGATGTACGACCATCCGTTC
>JAGREJ010000095.1:994-6303 GCA_020446595.1 Novosphingobium sp.
CTCCAAGCGCACCGGGCCGGACCTTGCGCGAGTCGGCGGGCGCTATTCGGACGAATGGCACGTCCAGCACCTCAAGAACCCGCAGAGCGTGGTGCCCGAAAGTGTGATGCCGCAATACGGCTTCCTCGCCGAGACGGATCTCCACGTGGCCGATCCGGCGGCGAACCTGAAGGCGCTCCGCACGGTCGGGGTTCCCTATAGCGCCAGGGATATCGAGAACGCGGCGACGGACCTTGCCGCGCAGGCAGATCCCGAAGCCGATACCGAAGACCTCAGGAAGCGTTATCCCAAGGCGCAGGCGCGCGATTTCGATGGCGATCCCTCGCGGCTCACCGAAATGGATGCGCTGATCGCCTACATGCAGATGCTCGGCACCCTCGTCGATTTCGACGCTGCCGCGCCGATGGAGGAACTCGCGAAGGAGAAGGGCCGGTGAGCTTCTACGACACCCTTCGTCACTTTGCCGACAGCTACTGGCTGGCGGGCATGATAGTCGTGTTCCTTGTCCTGTGCCTCTGGCCGTTCAGGCCCGGCGCCCAGTCCCGCAACAATGCAGCCGCCAATTCTATCTTCGAGGACGCCGGCGATGAATAACAAGCGCATCGACGAAGCGACCGGCACCGAAACGGTCGGTCACGAGTGGGACGGCATCGAGGAACTGAACACGCCCCTGCCGCGCTGGTGGCTGTGGACCTTCTACCTCTGCGTGCTCTTTTCCATCGGCTACGTGATCGTCTATCCGGCGATTCCGTTGCTGAACAAGGGCACCGAAGGCCTGTGGGGCTGGACCAGCCGTGGCCAGCTCGCCGAGGAAATGGCCGAGGCCGAAAAGGCCCATGCCGATGTGCGCGCGAAGCTGGCGCAGGTGCCGGTCGAGCAATTGCCGGAAGACCCGGCGCTGATGGCCGCCGCCGTTGCCGGGGGCAGGGCGGCTTTCAAGGTCAACTGCGTGCAGTGCCACGGCTCGGGCGCGGCGGGCGGCGCGGGCTATCCCAACCTCAATGACGACGACTGGCTGTGGGGCGGCGATCTCAAGGCGATCGAGACCACCCTGATCCACGGCATTCGCCAGCATGGCGACAAGGCGACACGCCAGAGCCAGATGCCGGGCTTTGCCGGGGCTTGGGACGCGGCGCAGCTTGGTGCCGTTACCGATCATGTCCTGTCGTTCAGCGGCAAGGCGAAGAGCAGTGCGGTCGGTGCGCAGCTCTATGCCGACAACTGCATCACCTGCCATGGCGATGCGGGGCAGGGCGACCGGGCGCAGGGCGCGCCCGCGCTGAACGACGCGATCTGGCTCTACGGCAGCTCGCGCGCCGACATCGAACGGCAAATCCTGAAACCGCGCATGGGCATGATGCCCGCGTGGG
Organism: Novosphingobium sp.; assembly: GCA_020446595.1. Taxonomy (GTDB): domain Bacteria; phylum Pseudomonadota; class Alphaproteobacteria; order Sphingomonadales; family Sphingomonadaceae; genus Novosphingobium. The sequence continues at coordinate 2,365 of JAGREJ010000095.1, forward strand.
GCGACAGGCTCGATCCGGTCACGATCAGGATGCTGGCGGCCTATGTTCATTCGCTGGGGGGCGGGGAAGACTTCGTGGAGGCTGCCGAGCAACCGGCTGCAACGCCCGATGAACAACCCTGAGATAATCCCGCCGCCGACCGAAAAGCTCTACGCCAGCAGCCGGACGGTTCACAACAAGCGGATCGACGGCCCGTTCCGGCGCTTCAAGTGGGCGATGATGATCGTCACCCTGACGATCTATTACGTCACACCGTGGATCAGGTGGGATCGCGGACCCTATGCGCCCGATCAGGCGGTGCTGGTCGATCTCGCGGGACGCCGGTTCTACATGTTCGGCATCGAGATCTGGCCGCACGAATTCTACTTTGTCGCGGGCATGCTCATCATGGCGGGCATCGGCCTGTTCCTCGTCACGAGCGCGGTGGGCCGCGCGTGGTGTGGCTACGCCTGCCCGCAGACCGTGTGGACCGACCTGTTCCAGCATATCGACCGTTTTGTCGATGGCGACCGCAATGCGCGCCGTCGCCTTGAGGAGGCGCCCTGGACCTACGGCAAGGTTTTGCGCCGCGCGTTCAAGTGGGCAATCTACCTCGCAATTGCCTTCGCCACCGGCGGTGCCTGGATTCTCTATTTCGCCGATGCGCCCACGCTGTTCCGGCAGTTCTTTGCGCTTGAGGCGGCGCCGGTCGCCTATGTCACGGTCGCGGTGCTGACGCTTACCACCTTCGTGCTCGGCGGCTTCATGCGCGAGCAGGTGTGCATCTACATGTGCCCCTGGCCGCGCATCCAGACCGCGATGCTGGACGAAAAGAGCCTTATCGTCACCTACAAGGACTGGCGCGGCGAGCCGCGCGGCTCGGTCAAGAAGGCGGAGAAGAGCCCCGGCGAGTTCGGCGATTGCATCGACTGCATGCAGTGCGTGGCAGTGTGCCCGACCGGCATCGACATCCGCGAAGGGCCGCAGATCGGCTGCATTACCTGCGCGCTGTGCATCGACGCCTGCGACCGCGTGATGAAGGACGTGGGTCGCCCGCGCGGCCTGATCGACTATGCCACACTGGAAGATTGCAAGTCGGAAGCGGCGGGCGCCGCGCCGCGTCCGGTCTGGAAGACGCTGCTGCGCCCGCGCACGCTGATCTATTTCGCGATCTGGGGCGGGATCGGGCTGGCGCTGCTGTTCGCGCTCGGCGTGCGCAGCCACACCGACCTGACCGTTTCGCCCGACCGGAATCCTCCCTATATGCTGCTCAAGGACGGCTCGGTGCGCAATGCCTATACCCTGCGCCTGCGCAACATGGAGAGCCGCCCCCGCAAGATGGAGGTCGCCTTGAAAGGTCTGGATGGCGCGGTTTTCTGGACGGACACGATCGGCCGTGGGCAAGCCGCGCGCCGCCAGACATTCACCGTCCCGGCCGACGAGCTGCTGACGGTCCATGCCTATGTGATGGCGGCGGCGGACACCGCGTCCGGCGATTTCGCCTTCACGCTGACCTCGCTAGACGAGCAGCGCGAGAGCGACACGGTTGATACGCAGTTCAACGCGCCGGGAGGCGAATGATGCCGCGGCGTTTCACCGGTCAGCACATGGCCATGATCCTTGTCGCGTTCTTCGCCGTTGTCGTTGCGGTGAATTTCCTCATGGCGCGCCAGGCCCTGTCCACCTTTGGCGGGGTAGTGGTCGAAAATTCATACGTCGCCAGCCAGAAATACAATGGCTGGCTTGACGAGGCGCGGGCGCAGCAGCGCCTCGGCTGGGACGCCGAGGTCGATCGCATGGCCGACGGACGGGTGCGAGCGACAGTGAGCGGGCCGGGACAAGGCGCGAGCGTGGTGGCGCTTGCCCGCCATCCGCTTGGCCGTCAGCCTGACCGCAGGATCGACTTCGTACGGCATGCGGATGGTTCGTTCGTTTCGCGCGAGGAACTCCCCGCCGGTCGCTGGACGCTCCATCTGGAAGTGCGGGACGGGCAAAGCGTCTGGCGCCGGGACGTGGCGTTGCAATGAACGCGCCGCACAAGCTCGATGCGGTGTTGGAGCACAGCGTGCTCGCCGTGCCGGGCATGCATTGCGCCGGTTGCATGAGCAAGGTCGAGCGGGCGCTGGGTGAGCTTCCCGGCGTCGCCTCGGCGCGGGTGAACCTGTCCGCGCGCACAGTCTCGGTCGATCATGAGCCAGGTCTGGAGAGCCACACGCTGGTCGAGGCGCTGGAAGGCGTGGGCTTCGAGGCGCAGGCGCGCCGCAAGGCCGACGCACGCCCGGTGTCGGCGGTGCGCCCGCTGCTCGCGCCGCTGGCGGTCGCAGCCTTCGCCGCGATGAACGTCATGCTGCTTTCGGTCAGCGTATGGTCGGGCGCGGGCGGATCGACCCGCGACCTGTTCCACTGGATTTCCGCGCTGATCGCCGTGCCCGCGATTGGCTATGCGGGCATGCCGTTCTTCCGGTCCGCGTGGCAGGCGGTGCGTCGCATGACCACCAACATGGACGTGCCGATCTCCATCGGCGTTATCATTGCGACCGGGCTCAGCCTCTACGAGACGGCGCGGCACGGCGAGCACGCCTGGTTCGACGGCGCGCTGATGCTGCTGGCCTTCCTGCTGGCGGGCCGGGTGCTCGATGCGATGATGCGCGACAAGGCCCGCGCCGGAGTCGATGCGCTGCTGGCGCAGGCTGCGCAGGGCGCGATGGTCGTATCCGGGCAGGGCGAGCTGGTCTGGGTCGATGCCCAGGCATTGGAACCTGGCATGACGATGCGCGTCGCGGCAGGCGAGCGTCTGGCCGCGGACGGCGAGATCGTCAGCGGAACGAGCACATTCGACCAGTCGCTGCTCACCGGTGAGAGCGCGCCCGTGGCGCTGGGCATGGGTGATGCGGCGCTGGCGGGAACGCTCAACCTTACCGCCCCGGTCGACGTGCGCGTCAGCCATGCCGGACACGACACCACGCTTGCCGAGATCGCGCGGCTGATGGAGGCGAGCACCCAGAACCGCAGCCGCTACGTTCGGATCGCCGACCGCGCGGCGAGGCTCTATGCCCCGGCGGTGCACTCGCTCGCGGCGCTCACCGTCGCGGGCTGGTTGCTGGCGGGAGCATCGCTCTATCAGGCGCTGGTGATCGGCGTCGCCGTGCTCATTATCACCTGCCCCTGCGCGCTCGGGCTTGCCGTGCCCGTGGCGCAGGTCGTGGCGAGCGGCGCACTGATGCGCGCCGGGATCATGGTCAGGGACGGTTCCGCGCTCGAACGGCTGGCCGGTGTGGATCGCGCCCTGCTCGACAAGACCGGCACCCTGACGCTTGGAAGGCCGATGCCCGATCCGGTCGAGCTCGACGCCATGCCGGTCGAGGAGACGCAGGTCGCTCTCGCGCTTGCCTCGAACAGCCGTCATCCGTTCTCGCGCGCCTTGGCCGATGCGCTGGCGGCGCGCGGGGTGAAGGCGAGCGAGCTCGATCACATTCGCGAAGAGCCGGGCGAAGGCATGTTCGCGCGCTGGCTCGGCCTCGAAGTCGCGCTGCGCCGTCCGCAATCCGCCGAGGCCAGCGCGGTCGCCATCGAGATCGAGGGCAGGCCCAGCCGGATCGTGCATTTCTCCGACAGGCTGCGGCCCGACTCCAGGGCCGCGCTGTCCAGGCTGCGCGCCATGGGTGTGGAATGCTCGATCCTGTCGGGAGACGGCGAGGCCGCAGTGGGGGAAATTGCCCGCGAACTGGGCCTTGAAGCGCGGGCGGGGGTGCGCCCCGCCGAAAAGCAGGACGTTGTAGCGGACCTGCGCGCCGAGGGTCGCAAGGTGCTGATGGTCGGCGACGGCCTCAACGACGGACCGGCGCTGGCCGCCGCCGACGCCTCGATGGCGCCCGGCACTGCAAGCGAGGTGGGCCTGCAGGCCGCGGACCTCGTGTTCGTCTCCGCATCGCTGATGGCGCTGCCGCGCGCGCTCACCGC
>JAGREJ010000095.1:6408-7771 GCA_020446595.1 Novosphingobium sp.
GTCGCCATGTCGATGAGTTCGCTGATCGTGGTGGCGAACTCGCTGCGCCTTGCAAGGGCGGCGCGATGACCGGGCTGCTGCTGCTGGTGCCGGTGGCGCTGCTGCTCGGGCTCATGGGCCTTGCCGCGTTCTTCTGGGCCTTGCGCAACGGCCAGTTCGACGATCCCGACGGATCGGCTGCGCGCATCCTGATCGACGAGGACGACGAGCAGGGCGCCTGAGCGCGGCCTTCAATTCAATTCGTTCAATTCGCCCCGGCGATGTGGGGAGTTGATGGAACGCAATATTCAATAGCCGCCAAGTCTGCTAAGACCGGATGCGAAATTCCGGGAGATGCGACAATGCAAGTCAACGACATGGTCCTCGTCAGCGTCGACGATCACAACATCGAGCCGCCCGACGCTTTCCTGCGTCACTGGCCCAAGGACCGGCTGGAAGAAGCGCCCAAGGTCGTCAACCGCAACGGCAAGGACGCGTGGTTCTTCAAGGGCCGCATCCATCCGACCTGCGGCTCCAATGCCGTCGTCGGCCGTCCGCTCGAGGAATACGGGCTCGAACCCACCCGCTTCGACCAGATGCGCAAGGGCTGTTACGATCCTGCCGCGCGTATCGACGACATGAACGTCAACGGCGTGTTCGGCTCGGTCAATTTCCCGACCTTCCCGACCTTCGCCGGATCGACCTTCATCAACGATCCGGGCGAGCTGTCGCTGATCGCCACGCGCGCCTACAACGACTGGCACATCCTCGAATGGTGCGCCCATGCGCCGGGCCGCCTGCTGCCCTGCGCGATCCTGCCGCTGTGGGACATGGACGAGACCCTGAAAGAGGTGAAGCGCGTCTCCGACCTCGGCGTGCACGGCGTCAGCTTCCCCGACAATCCGACGCGGCTCAACCTGCCCTCGATCCACAACGAATACTGGGAGCCGCTGTGGAAGGCCTTCGTCGATCACGACATCCTCATCAACTGCCACATCGGCAGCGGCGATTCCGCCCCGCATGCTTCCGACGAGTCGCCGATTTCGGCCTGGATCACGACCATGCCGATCTCGATCGTCAATGCGACGGCGGACTGGCTCTATTCGCCGATGTGGAAGAAGTATCCCGAGCTGCGCATCGCCCTGTCCGAAGGCGGCATCGGCTGGATTCCCTATTTCCTCGAACGCGCCAATTTCACCAATGAGCGGCATGGCCTGTGGACCAATGTCGATTTCGGCAATGAAAAGCCGAGCGACGTGTTCAACCGCCACTTCTACACCTGCTTCCTCGACGATCAGGCGGGGCTCGAAATGCTCCACCACATGAACGAGGATCACGTGACGTGGGAATGCGACTATCCGCACTCCGACACGCTGTGGCCCAA
>JAGREJ010000096.1 GCA_020446595.1 Novosphingobium sp.
AGCGGCGGGGCCAGGCCCTGCCCGACCGCGCTGCGCAGGAAGACCCAGCTACCTTCCTTGCGTCTTTCGGCAAGGCCCGCGTCGCACAGGATTCGCACGTGCCGCGAGACTCGCGGCTGGCTCTGTCCAAGGACTTGCGCGAGTTCGCCCACTGCCAGCTCCATATGTGCCAGCAGGCGCATGATTCGCAGCCGGGTAAGGTCCGACAGGGCGCGCAAGGTTGCTTCGATCCGCATCGTGCCGAGCATATAAAGATTTCTTTATATGCGTGCAACCCACGGCGATTGAAGGGCTGGCATGCAACTCGACGCAGAAGGTTTGCGTTGCGCAGCGCACTCGGCTAGGCACTGCGTTGCAGGCAAGGCCTGCCATTGGTGGTGCAACTCTCGTGACGTGCACCGGACAATACAAGGGGATTCACATGAAGAAGTTCGCTTACGCCGCTTTCACTTCGGCTGCCGCTCTCGCTCTCGCCGCTTGCGGCAGTGCTGAGGAAGCGACCGAGGACGCGCAGGCCGAAGACACCGAAGCGATGGCTGAAGAAGCTGTTGCCGAAGAAGCTCCCGCCGAAGACGCAATGGCCGAGGAAGGCGCTGCCGAAGACGCGATGGCCGAGGAAGGCGCTGCCGAGGAAGCTCCCGCAGAGGAAGCTCCCGCAGAGTAATCGATCAGCGGATCATGAAGGGGGTGTCGGGCCGATCTGGCCTGGCACCCTTTTTCGTGCGCTGAAACCGACTGCGGCGACATCTGTACGACCGCAAGGCAGCCCTCCCTTTGCGGAGGGTTTTGTTTGCATGAACATTTGTTTGTGTTTGCATGATCGCGGGCAAGACGGCATTTGTCCGCCATGCCCGATACGCTCAAGATCACGCTGTGCCAGCTCAACCAGACAGTTGGCGATATTCCCGGAAATGCCGCGAAAATGCTCGCCGCGCGCGGTCGCGCAAAGGATAGCGACCTCATCGTCTTTCCCGAGCTGCATCTCATCGGCTATCCGCCCGAAGACCTCGTTCTCAAGCCCGCCCTGATCGAACGCGCGGTCGCCGAACTCGACAATCTCGCCAAGGAGACTGGCCGCACTCAGGGTCCGGCCATGCTGGTGGGCTCGGTCTTCGTGCTCGACGGAGAACTCCACAACGGCGTCGCCCTGCTTGAAAAGGGCAAGGTTGCGGCGGTTCGCCTCAAGCACGAGTTGCCCAATTACGGCGTGTTCGACGAGCCGCGCGTGTTCCAGCCCGGACCTCTGCCCGAGCCGATTGTGTTCAAGGGTGTGATGATCGGCCTGCCGATCTGCGAAGACATCTGGCTTCCCGAAGTCTGCCGTCACCTTGCCAATTTCGGTGCCGAGCTGTTCATCTCGATCAACGGCAGTCCCTACGAGATCAACAAGGACGCCTTGCGCATCGAAGGCGTTGCCAAGCGCCGCGCCGCCGATACCGGGCTGCCGCTCGCTTTCCTCAATCGCGTGGGTGGGCAGGACGAACTGGTCTTCGACGGCGCCAGCTTCGTGGTCAACGGCGATGGCTCGCTCGCGGTCCAGATGAAGGACTGGGAAGAACAGGAAGTCACCACCAAGTGGACCAAGACCGCTCAGGGCTGGCGCTGCGACCGTGGCGACATCGCGCCGCTCGCCGAAGGGCCGGAGGAAATCTGGTGCGCCATGGTCATGGGCCTGCGCGACTATGTGGACCGCAACCATTTTCCCGGAGTCGTGCTCGGGCTGTCGGGCGGCATCGACAGTGCCGCCTGCGCGGCGATCGCGGTCGATGCACTTGGCGCCGACCGGGTGTGGTGCGTGATGCTGCCCAGCCGCTTCACCAGTCAGGAGAGCCTCGATGATGCCCTGGCCTGCGCCAAGGCGCTTGGCTGCCGCTATTCGACGATCCCGATCCAGCCTGCGGTCGAAGGATTCGACAAGATGCTGGAGGATGACTTCGCCGACACCAAGGTCGATATCACCGAGGAAAACCTGCAGTCGCGCATCAGGGGCGTGACCCTCATGGCCCTGTCGAACAAGTTTGGGCCGATGCTGATGACCACGGGCAACAAGAGCGAGATGAGCGTCGGCTACGCCACGATCTACGGCGACATGGCGGGCGGCTATAATCCGCTCAAGGATGCCTACAAGCTGACCGTGTTCGACGTGTGCCGCTGGCGCAACGAGAACGTGCCCCGCATCGCCATGGGCCCGTCGGGCAAGGTCATTCCCGACAACATCATCGCCAAGCCGCCCAGCGCCGAGCTGCGCCCCGACCAGAAGGACAGCGATTCGCTGCCGCCCTATGAAGTGCTCGATCCCATTTTGATGGGCCTGATCGAACACGAAAAGAGCGTCGACCAGCTTGTCACCGACGGCTTCGAGCGCGAAACCGTGGTGCGGATCGAGCGGCTGCTGCACCTTGCCGAATACAAGCGGCGGCAGGCTCCGCCGGGAGTGAAACTCACCAGCCGCAATTTCGGCCGCGACCGGCGCTATCCGATCACGCACAGCTTCCGTTCGGCCTGACAGCCATGACTGTCGTTACTCGCTTCGCCCCGTCGCCCACGGGCCGCCTGCACGTCGGCAACCTGCGCACGGCGCTGCACAACTGGCTGCTCGCGAAGCACCACGGCGGGCGCTTCCTGCTGCGGATCGACGACACTGACAAGGAGCGCAGCCGGGAGGAATATGTCGAGGCGATCAGGGCCGACCTCGCATGGCTCGGCGTGCATCCCGATGGCGAGGAACGCCAGTCCGCGCGCTTCGATCTCTACGAGGCGGCATTTGCTGCGCTCAAGGATGCCGGCAGGGTCTATCGTTGTTACGAAACGCCGCAGGAGCTCGAACTGAAACGCAAGGTGCTGCTCGGGCGCGGGCTGCCGCCGATCTATGACCGCGCGGCGCTTGAGTTGAGCGAAGCCGATCATGCGGCAAAGGCCTCGGCGGGCGAAGCGCCGCACTGGCGCTTCCTGCTAGATCGCGACAAGCCAATCGAATGGACCGATGGCATTCGCGGGCCGCAACATTTCGATCCGGCGCAGATGTCCGATCCGGTGGTGCGGCGCGCCGACGGTTCATGGCTTTACATGCTGCCTTCGGCGATCGACGACAGCGCAATGGGCGTGACGGACGTGCTGCGCGGTGAGGACCACGTTTCGAACACCGCAACGCAAATGCAGATGTTCACCGCGCTCGACGCTTCACCGCCACGCTTCGCGCACGAGGCGCTGCTGGTCGGAAGCGAGGGCAAGCTTTCGAAGCGGCTCGGATCGCTGGGGATCGATACGCTGCGCGAGGCGGGGATCGAGCCTGCCGCGCTGGTCGCGCTGCTGGCGCGGCTGGGCACCAGCGATCCGGTCGATGCTGGTCTCGACGCCGAGGCGCTCGCCGCCAGCTTCGACCTGTCCCACTTCGGGCGCGCGCCTGCCCGCTTCGACGAGGAAGACCTGCACCGCATCAATGCCGCCGTGGTTCACGCCATGTCCTTCGCAGAGGCCGCGCCGCGCCTGCCACATGGCATGGACGAGGCGGCATGGCTGGCGATTCGGCCCAACCTCGCGCATCTGGGCGAAGCGGCGGACTGGTGGCAGGTCGTCACCGGACCCATCGAGATGCCTGCTTTCGACGAGGACACGCGCGCGTTTCTGTCCGGGGCCGCCGAGACTCTCGCAAGTCTGGAATGGAGCGGCGAAGTCTGGCGCGATCTGACCGGTACGCTCAAGGATAGCACGGGCCGCAAGGGCAAGGCGCTGTTCCAGCCCTTGCGTCAGGCGCTCACCGGGCGCGATCATGGGCCGGAAATGGCCTTGCTGCTGCCTCTGATCGGCAGGGACGAGGCGCTGGCGCGGCTCAAATTCGCCACCGCCTAAGCTTCAAACCGTTTCCGCTTTCTTGCCCTTGGCCTTCACGAGATTCTCGTTGGCCGCATCGAGCAGGGCATTCTCGATGTCCTCCAGGCGGCTCGCCGATGTCACTTTGTCGCCCAGCGCATCGGTGACATAGAAAGTGTCCGCGGCGCGCTCCCCGTAGGTGGCGACGTGCGCCGAATGGACCATCAGGCCCGACTGGAACAGCGTCCGCGACAGGCGGTTCAGGAGCGCAGGCCGGTCGCGCGCGTTGACCTCGATCACGGTATAGCGGTTCGAGGCATCGTTATCGAAGATTACGCGATGGCGGACCTCGAAGGCATCGGCGCGCGGGCGGGCATGAGGCTTGGCGACGAGTTGCGGCAGCAATTCGACCTTGTTGGCGAGCGCATTTTCAATTGCGGTTTTCAGCCGGACCAGCTGATCGGCTTCCATGAACGGACGACCGAGCGGATCCTGCACCAGGAAATTGTCGACCGCGTAGCCCTTCTTGGTGGTGTGGATGCGCGCATCGATGATGTTGCCGCCGGCGAGATGGATGCCGCCCGCGATCCGGTAGAACAGGCCGGGATGATCCCGCGCGATCACCGTGACCAGGGTTGCGCCGCGCGCGGGGTAGTATTCGCAATGGATCGACAGCGGCGCGCCCTGCTTGCGAGCCTCGGCGAGCTGGACCAGATTGAGCGCGATCACATCGTCGGCTTCGGCGATCCAATAGGAATCGGGCATCTGCTTGCCGATTGACCCGACCAGCGCCTGCTGCTTTCCGAGCCGCGCCGAGGCTGCTTCGCGCTTGGCGGCGACGCGCTTCTCGCGACCGAATTCCGCGTGGCCGAGCCGCAGGCGCTCTTCGGCAGCGGCATAGAGCTCGGAAATGAGCTGGCGCTTCCAGCTGTTCCAGGTGCCCGGACCAACCGCGCGGATATCGACGATGGTCAGACAGGTGAGCTTGCGCAGGCGATCGAGCGATTGCACCACTTCGACGAAATCGCTGATCGTCTTGGCATCCGAGATGTCGCGTTTCTGTGCGGTCGAAGACAGCAGCAGGTGGTGGCGCACGAGCCAGGCGACAAGCTCGGTCTCGTCCTCGTCAAGGCCGAGGCGCGGGCAAAGCCGCAGAGCGATTTCGGCGCCCAGTTCGGAATGGTCGCCGCCCTGGCCCTTGGCAATGTCGTGGAGCAGCACGGAAACGTAGAGCGCCCGGCGCGAGCGAACCTTGTGGATGATGTCGGTTGCGAGCGGATGATCCTCCGCCAGTTCGCCTTTCTCGATTTTCGCCAGCAGGCCGATGGCGCGAATGGTGTGCTCGTCAACCGTATAGTGATGATACATGTCGAACTGCATCTGCGCGTTGACTCGCCCGAATTCGGGAACAAAGCGTCCGAACACGCCGGCCTCGTTCAGCGAACGAAGGCTGTTTTCGGCATCGTCGCGGCTGGTCAGCAGCTCCATGAACAGCTCGTTGGCGCGCGGATCCTTGCGCACGTCTGCCTTGATGAGTTTCGCGTCACGGGCGATCTGGCGCATCGTCTCGGGATGAACCGAGAGGCCCTCGCGGTCGGCCAGCACGAATATCTCGATGAGCCGCACGGGATCCTGCTCGAACCATTCGGCTCCCGGTGCGCTGATACGTCCGCCGAAGATCGTATAGCCCTTGAGCTTGCGCGGTTTGGCGCGGAAACCGGCGAGCAGGCCACGGGGCTTGTTCTTTCCGAACTGCTCGTCAAGCTGAGCAAGGAACACGCCGGTAAGATTGCCGACCACTTTGGCCTGCAGGAAGAAGAACTGCATGAACCGCTCGACCGCGAGCTTGCCGGTGCGCGTGTCCGAATATTGCATGCGCTTCGCGACCTCGCGCTGCAGGTCGAAGGTCAGGCGGTCCTCGGCGCGGCCCGTCAAGTCGTGGAGGTGGCAGCGCACCGCCCAGAAGAAATTGGCGGCGCGCCTGAACGAACGGTATTCGTCCCGGGTCAAGAGGCCGACATCGACCAGTTCGCGCGCTGAACGCACCTTGTGGATATATTTGCCGATCCAGTAGAGTGTGTGCAGGTCGCGAAGCGAACCCTTGCCTTCCTTGACATTGGGCTCGACGACATAGCGGCTGTCGCCCATTCGCTTGTGCCGCTCGTCGCGCTCGGCCAGCTTTTCTGCGATATATTGCCGCTCCGAGCCTGCGACGACCTCGCTCCAGAAGCGGCGTCGTGCCTCTTCGTAGATGTCCTGATCGCCCCAGACATAGCGACCTTCCAGCATTGCCGTGCGGATTGTCAGATCGGCCTTGCACTGCTTGACCATCTCATCGAGCGAGCGGCTGGAATGCCCGATGGTGAGATTGAGATCCCACAGGAAATAAAGCATCGCCTCGATCACCTGCTCGCACCAGGCGTTATTCTTGCCGGGGGTGATGAAGGCGATGTCAACGTCCGAATGCGGTGCCATTTCTCCGCGCCCGTAACCGCCAACGGCCACGATCGTGAGGCGCTCCCCGGTCGAGCGATTGCCTGCGGGATAGACATGGGTGACGACATGGTCGTGGATCAGCCGGACGAGTTGATCGGTGAGGAATGCCTGGGCCTGGGCGATGTCGTGTCCGGCGCTGGGGGTGGCGAGCAGACGCGTTCTGATCTCTTCGCGCGCCGAGGCAAGCGCGCCGCGCAGCAGCTCGACAACGGCAAGTCGGCCCTTCTGCGCGCCGTGCTCGGCAACGACGTCACCGATCCGCTCGGTAAGCGAGCGACGGTCGATGACTTCGCGAGGTCTGGCTATACGGATAACGCTCATCCCGGACCTCCTTAGCCGTTCCAACCGAAAAAAAGAAAGTGCGCTTGATCGGATCGGACAGTCCACAGTTGCGCCGGTGCCGACAGGATGCTGCCTTTCATCGCGAACGGGCCTGTGCCAGAAGGCGAGAGGTTCATGACTTGCGTCGGAGAAGGTTCTGGTGATCGAGATCGCTGCACTTGCCGCATCGGCGGAAGGTCCGATCCACTGGCTGGACCTTGGTCTGAAGCCCGGAATCGACCTCGGTTTTTTCACATTGCGCTATTATTCGCTGGCCTATCTGGCCGGCATCGTTCTGGCCTATTGGCATATATCGAAAATGATAAAGGCTCCCGGCGCGCCCCTGGCGCAGCGCCATGCCGACGATCTGTTCTTCTATTGCACGCTTGGCATCATTATTGGAGGCAGGCTTGGATACGCCACTTTCTACGCTCCTGAATTATGGGCCGAGCCGGGCGAACTCGTGAAATTGTGGAATGGTGGGATGAGCTTTCATGGCGGTCTTGCCGGGGTCGTGATCGCCATGTCCTGGGTGGCGTGGCGCGGCGGCCTCAATCTGCTGCGCGTGGCCGATTACGTGGCGGTCTGCGTGCCCTTCGGCATGATGTTCGGGCGGCTCGCCAATTTCGTGAACGGGGAGCTGTGGGGCCGGGTGACCGACGCCAGCATCCCTTGGGCGATGGTCTTTCCCAATGCGGGAGACATGCCGCGCCATCCCAGTCAGCTCTACGAGGCGGGGCTCGAGGGCGCCTTGCTGATCGTGGTGATGCTGTGGCTGTTCTGGCGCACGCGCGCGCGCTATCGCACGGGACTGCTGGTCGGTGTGTTCACGCTCGGCATCTCGCTGGCGCGCTTCACGGTCGAGTTCTTCCGCGAACCGGACGCCCAGCTTCAGGAATTCGCCGTGCGCACCGGTCTTTCGATGGGCCAGTGGCTTACGATTCCGCTTATCCTGCTCGGTCTTGCGCTGGTCGTTCGCGCATTGCTGCGGCCGGAACTGGGTAGCGGCAAACCGGCTGCGGCATGAACGACGGGGCGCAGAGCGAGGGCTCGCTGACGGCCATTTTCGAGCGACTGATCGCGAGCCATGGCCCCATCAGTGTGTCGCATTTCATGGGCGAATCGAACATGCGCTATTACGGCGCGCGCGATCCGCTGGGTGAGCAGGGCGATTTCATCACCGCACCGGAAATCAGCCAGATGTTCGGTGAATTCATCGGCCTGTGGCTTGCCGACATGTGGGTCAAGGCCGGGCGCGAAGACCTCGTCCACTATGTCGAGCTCGGGCCGGGACGCGGTACTCTTGCCAGGGACGCGTTGTCGGTAACGCGGCGCTACGGGCTCGAACCCAAGGTTCATTTCGTCGAATCCTCGCTTATTCTTCGCGACATCCAGCTGGCGCATGTTCCGCAGGCCCAGTTTCACAATGACCTTTCAACTGTCCCGCCCTACGGTCCGGTCCTGATCGTTGCCAACGAGTTTCTCGACGCCTTGCCGGTCCGCCAGCTGGTCATGACCGGAGAGGGCTGGCGCGAGCGCATGGTCGGTTTGCACGACGGAAGGTTCGCCTTCGTCTCGGGCGACAAACCTATGGACAGCGCCGTACCCGAGGAGATGCGACTGGCCGACATCGGGACCATCGTCGAGACCTGTCCGGGGGCGTCGGCCAGCGTTTACGAAATCGCGGGTCGGCTGGTGAAACAGGGCGGGGCGGCGCTGCTGATCGACTATGGCCACAGTACGACGCGCACCGGGTCGACGCTTCAGGCGGTGCGGCAGCACCGAATGGTCGATCCGCTGGCGATGCCCGGTGAGGCGGATCTGACGGCCCATGTCGATTTCGCAGCACTGGGAAAGATTGCCCGGTCGCGCGGCGCGCGCTGGCTGGGCACGGTGACGCAAGGCCACTGGCTACGCAATCTCGGCATCGAAGTGCGCGCCGAACGCATCGCCAAGGTAGCGCCCGAGCATCGCGAGGCGATCCTTGCGGCGAAGGAGCGTCTTATCGGCGAGGGGCAGATGGGGGCGCTGTTCAAGGTGATGGGGCTTGCCGGGCCGGACTGGCATGGCGGCGAGGGGTTTTGATCCGAGCGGATCGGGTTCCGGCGATCGGCTCTACCTTGCGGCCTTGTCAGGCGCGCGTCGGTACACCGCCGAGAAATTCACATTGGCGCCGCCGCAATTCCTGTTGTCCCTGGCCAGAAGATAGTCGCCCAGCAGGGTGAAGCGCACCTCGCACAGGTTGTCATCCTCGCCGTAGAGGCCCGTATGGCCCGTGATCTCGACAGGTCCGTCGATTTCGCCCTCATGGATGGATGGCCAGTCATGCGTGGCGGGCGGGCCGGGCCAGAAGGCCTGTCCCTTGACGTAGAGCGAGTTGAGCCTGCCGGTGAAACGGATGGTGGGGTTGCCCTCGCTCGACCAGGTGCCCAGCCATCGCTCGGGATTGGGACGGGTATCGACCGGCGTGAGGTTGATCTGGCGCGTCGCCAGCCAGCCGGCGGTGCCGCCGCCCTTCGAGGGGTAGAGGGCGCAGGCATAGCCATTGCGCACCCGGCTGATGATGACGGTGTCACCGGGCACGACGTAAGAGCCGGTCGCGCACTTCTCTCCTTGCCAGGGGCAGCCGTCGGTGTCTTCGTGAAACGGCGCGCGTGGCTGGGTCCGGTTGATGGTCGCAAGCGCGAAGGGCGGATCGGCGGTGAACAGCCCGTTGCGGCACGTGGGGTCGAAGTCCTCCGGCGGGGCCGCTCCGAGGCAGAGCAGCGGGGCGGCAAGGACGATCAGGCGGCGCAGGTTCATCGGCGGCACTCCGGTGTTTTGGAGGGACTACGCCGAGATTACGCTTCGGGCTAGTCCGCCTGTCGTTCGAGCGCGTGCATGTCCGCGTCGGACAGACCGAAATGGTGCCCGACCTCGTGGATCACCACATGGGCGACAAGCGCGGCGAGATCGACACCGGTTGCGCGCCATTCGGCAAGCAGCGGCTGGCGATAGAGCGTAATCGTGGGCGGCAGTTGTCCGGAATGCCAGGCCGACTGTTCGCCCAGCGGCAAGCCGTGATAGAGGCCCGACAGTTCCCACGGATCGCTCAGGCCGACCGATTCCAGTGCTTCCGCATCGGCGAATTCCTCGATCCGCACGACAATGTCGCGCAGGTGTTCGGCAAAGGGCGAGGGTATCCGCGCGAAGGCTGCATGAGCCATCCGTTCGAAGGTCGCGGCCGAGGGAGACAGGGGGGACATGCGGAACATTGACCGTTATATCGGGTCTTTGCACGGTCGCGCCAAGGGTGCCGCGTGTGCCGGGAGGGAATACGATGCGATTCGAGGCGGATGACGGCGCAGTTACAGTGACGCTGGATGAGGGCGTAGCGCAGGTTCGGCTGGCGCGTCCGGACAAGCTCAACGCCCTGTCTTCGGCGATGTTCGAGGCCGTGGCGGCGGCGATCGGTCATCTCGAGCAGCAGGATGGCCTGCGCTGCGTGGTGCTGTCCGGCGAGGGCCGCAGCTTTTGCGTCGGTATCGATCTTGCGGTGCTGTCAGGCGGCGGGATCGCGCCGCTCGCGCCGCGCACGCATGGCGCGGCCAACGCCCTGCAATATTGCGCGACCGGCTGGCGTACCTTGCCGGTGCCTGTGATCGCGGCGCTTCACGGCCATGTGTTCGGCGCCGGACTGCAGATCGCGCTGGGCGCCGACATCCGGATCGCCGCACCGGATGCGCGGCTGTCGGTAATGGAAATGAAGCACGGACTGGTGCCCGACCTTGGCGGGTTCATGTTGTCGCGCGGACTGGTGCGCGCGGATCTCTGGCGCGAACTTGTCTATACCGCGCGAGAGGCCAAGGGCGAGGAGGCGCAGGCGCTGGGGCTTGTGACGCGCGTTGCGGCCGACCCTCTGGTCGAAGCCACCGCGCTGGCGCAGGAGATCGCGGGCAAATCGCCGCACGCGATTCGCGCCGCCAAGCGGCTTGCCAACGCCATGGACGATGACAATGCCGCGAGCCTGCTTCAGGCCGAATCGGACGAGCAGCAAGTGCTTGTCGATGCCCTGCTGGCGGCGATGCAGGGCGGCTGACAAGGGTAGCTAAAGCGACAGGCCGCCGTCGATGGCAATGATCTGGCCGGTCAGGTAGCTCGCTTCGTTCGAGGCGAGGAAGGCAAACAGGTTGCCCGCGTCCTCCGGAGTCCCGTTGCGCCGGATCTTCGTCATATCGACGATCTCGCGCATCAGCACCAGCATCCGGCCAAGCTGATCTTCCGGCTCGTCGTCGGGTTTGGGAGGAATCTGGCTGAAGTCCTGATCGCCGGGCTGAATCCAGCCGATGCCGACCGCGTTGCAGCGGATGTTGTTCGGACCTTCTTCGGCCGCGACATAGCGCACCATCGCCTCGACCGAACCCTTCGAAAGCGGCGAGATGCCATCGTAGACGAGGATCCTGCGGTTGGCGAAAGTCGAACAGGTCGTGATCGAGCCGCCGCCACGGGCGCGCAGCAGCGGGGTGACGGCGTGGAACAGACGGAAATAGCCCATCGCGTCCTCGTTGACGAAGCGCACCGCCTCCTCGACCGGAAAGTCCATCAGTCTCTCGAAGCTGACCATCGGTCCTGCGCCGATCGCCAGACCGTGAATGCCGCCGCATTCCGCGATAACGCGATCCATCGCGGCCTGGATCGAGCCGGTGTCGGCCATGTCCATCGCCTGCGACCAGACCTGCGCACCCTCATCGCGCAGCTCCGCCACCAGAGCGTCCGCCTTTTCGGTATTCCCGCGATAGGTGAACACCAGAGGCACGCCCGCCTTGGCGAGCTGGCGCACAATGCCGCCGCCGACGCTGCCGGTGCCTCCGGTCACGAGCATGCCGCCTTCGGGATAGGTGAGTGACAGAGCCATGAATTTCCTCTCGATTATGTGTTCTTACAATCCGTCGACTGCCTTGCTGACAAGCACATTGACCGAAACGCGCCGGTTCTGCGCCTTGCCCTGCGCGGTCCTGTTGCTTGCCAGCGGATCGGCTTCCGCCATGCCGGTGGGCCGCAACATGCGATAGGGCTTCCAGCCGCAGGCCTGCTGCAGATAGTTGACGACCCGCTCCGCGCGCGCTTCGCTCAACCGCTGGTTCACAGCGTCGCTTCCGGTCGAGTCGGTGTATCCCAGGACGAGCAGCATGGCGTTGTCCATGGCATCCGCCTGGGCCGCGGTTGCGCACAGCTCGCCCTTGGCCCGTGCGGAAAGCGCGGTCTTGCCGACACCGAAATAGACGTTCGTCGTGCTCTTGATGTTGTATTTGTCGATGTCGCCCATGCGGCTGCGTAGCGCGTCGGTCGCCGCAGCCTGCTCGTCGAAGCGTTGAGACGTGCCGTTGTGGATCATCGAGGCGATCCGGTGATCCTTGGCCTTGTACCTCACCTGCGTCGCGACCAGGCTTTCGCCCCAACGCACCGTCCGGGCGGTGATGGGCAGGCCATTTATCAGGGCAGCCTTCGAGACGTTGGTGCGACCCGAACCAAACAGGCCCTTGCCACCCCTGATCTGGGTCGCCTCGCTGATGTAGACCACGGTGCCGGTGCCATCGGAACCGGTTACGCGCATCTTGTCATCATTGCGCGCCGAGATGATTCCTTCGACCTCCGGCCCTTCGGGCATGTCTGTGAGGTCGGCGGGAGGCGGGCCGTATACGGTCGCCATGACATCCGATGAGCCTTGGGCAAGAACCGTGCCCGGCGCCGTCATGGCGAGAATCGCGAGCGGAAAAGCAAGCCTCCGCCGGTTTGAATTGTCAGGCATTGCGCAACTCCTTCGATCCCCGTCGCCTTGTCCAGGCCTCACACTCTGCACCGGTGCTTGAACAGCCTAAACGTCTAGATTGGCGACATTCAGTGCATTTTCCTGGATGAAGTCGCGTCGCGGTTCGACCACGTCGCCCATC
>JAGREJ010000097.1:0-1681 GCA_020446595.1 Novosphingobium sp.
GACCTCGATCAAGTCGCGCAAGCCGGTCCGCAAGGGGCGGCTGGCGATCGTCTCGCAATCGGGCGCGCTGGTAAACGAGATGGGCAAGGTCGCCCACATCAATGGCGTCGGCATCGCCTTTCTGGGCGCGACCGGCAACGAGGCTGGGCTGTCGATCACCGATCTGCTCGAATATCTGGTCGAGGATGAGGAAGTCGGCGCGATCTGCATCTATTCCGAAGGCATCCGCGACCATGCCCGGTTCATGGCGGCGGCCCTGCGGGCGCGCGAGCTAAAGAAGCCGGTGGTGCTCATCAAGCTGGGCCGCTCGGCGGTCTCGGGAGCGATAGCGCAGGCGCACACCGGCTCGCTGATCGGCGACGATGGCGTGTTCGATGCGATGTGCCGCAAGACCGGGATCATCCGCTGTTCCTCGCTTGAGGAAGTGATCGCAACGGCCAACCTCATCGCCACAACTGGCCCGATCGACCCGCCGCGCATCGCGCTGTGCTCGATTTCGGGCGGGGCTTGCGCGCTGCTGGCCGATCTGTCCCACGAATACGGGCTCGAAGTGGTTCCCTACACACAGGAGACACAGGCGGCGCTGGCCGAAGTCTTGCCCTCCTTTGCTTCGACGCTGAACCCGCTCGATACGACCGGCGTGCTCGTGCAGCAGACCGAGCTTTGGCACGAAGTGATCCCGATCCTCGCGCGCGATGCAAACACCGGCCTTGTCATCGTCGGCCAGCCCTTGCCCAACGTCGATACCGAACTGGCAACCCTGACCAGCACCATCGAGGCGATCACACAAGGATTTCACGCGGCCGATCATCCCGCGATCATCGTCGACTTCTGCATGCAGACACGCTCGGCTGACCAGCTTGCGCTGATTGAGCGGCTGGGCGTGGAACTGCCGATGCCCGGCTTGCTCATCACCGTGCGCGCGCTGGTGAACCTGCAGAACTGGTCGCAGGCCCTGGCGCAGCCAGTGACACAGCGGGCGCTGCCGACAGCTTCGGGCGAACATCCTGTAGGCGAGCGGCAGACGCTGGCTTTCCTCGGCAAGCAAGGCGTGCCGGTCATCCCGTCGCGGCTCGCGACCAATGCCTCAGAGGCGGCAGAGTCCGCGAGCGAGCTTGGCGGTGCGGTCGTCTGCAAGATCGCCTCGCCCGACATCGCCCACAAGACCGAGGCGGGCGGAGTGAGACTGGAAGTCGATCCCGGCGACGCAGGCCGTGTCCATGACGAGATTGTCGCTTCTGCGCGCGCCTACAATCCTTCGGCCCGCATCGATGGCGTGCTGGTCGCGCCGATGCGCTCGGGCGGCACCGAGCTGATTGTCGGCGTCGTCAACGACCCCGAATGGGGGCTTGCGATCACTGTCGGGTCGGGAGGCGTGCTCACCGAGGTCATGGGAGACAGCCAGACCCGGCTCCTGCCCATCGACGAGCAAGAGGCGCGCGATATGGTGCTTGCGCTCAAGGGCGCGAAGCTTCTGCAAGGGTTTCGCGGCGCGCCGCCCGCCGATCTCGATGCGCTGGCCCGTGCAATTGTCGCGATTGGGGATGCGGCAGCGGTTCTGGGGCCGGATCTGGCCGCGCTGGAAGTCAACCCGCTCAGGGTATCGGGGAGCGAGATCGAGGCGCTCGACGCGCTGGCGGTCTGGAACGACGCCTGAGCGTCAGGAAATCGCCATTTTCTT
>JAGREJ010000097.1:1814-15358 GCA_020446595.1 Novosphingobium sp.
CGGCGCGTCGCCTTGTTCCTCTGGTGGAGGCGCGTATGTCCGCATCCGCTCGAACACCGTGTGCGGCAATTCACGGTCGAATTCGATACCGACGAGGTCATCCATGCACCGTCGGACGGTAGCGGTGAATGCATCGCATCCTTCCGGGAACAGGCGCAGCGCCTGACCGACATGAAGCGCAAAGCCGATGCTGCGCGCGCGGCAACCGCTTTCGGACAGGTCGAACAGTTCGATTTCCAGCGGCACGCCGTCCAGCGTGCGGCAAGGACACCACATCCTGATTTCCGAGCGCTTGTGGGAGCGCCTGTGTTCCATCCAGCTCCCCTGCTGGTATCCATGGGGACGTCCGGCTTACTGGACGCCGGTCAAAATTGGGTAAATGACCTGGCCGAAATGCTGGAACGGCTTGTCTTTCCCTTTGGGAATCGGTCGATTGCCGATAGAAGAAGTCATGTCGACGCCAAGTGACCGACCTGCGACCTCACGCGGTGTTGCTGCGAGCAGACGCTGACTATGCGCATCGGATTGCTGACCGCCTGGGCGAACCGGGCCAACGGAGGTGTTTTCGAGGCTGTTGCGACTCATGCCGCGATGCTGGCCGAACTTGGTTTCACACCTCATGTCTTTGCGCTCGCGCACCCCGACGACGAGCGTGACTCCGTACGACTCGAGGGTATCGAGGTAACGCGCGTTCCCGTCCTGGGCCCGAAAATCGTCGGCTTCGGCAAGGGGCTGACCCGGCGATTGATAGAAGCCCGGCTCGATGTCCTGCATCTGCACGGCATCTGGACTCATGTTTCGGCCGACGGCGCGGGATGGGCGCGGGCGACGGGGCGCCCCTATATCATTTCGCCGCACGGGATGTTCGACGACTGGACGGTTAATCGCGGAAAGGTGAAGAAGACCGTTGCAAGGGCCTGGTTCGAACGTCGGAACTGGAAAGCGGCGACAGTGTTCCATGCTCTCACCGGGCAGGAGGCGGCCAATACGACCAGTGTGACCGGATGCCGCAATATCGAGATCATTCCGAATGGGATCGCGATTCCCGAACAGTGCTCGCAACCCGGCAATCCGCCGACCATGGTGTGCATCGCGCGCATCCACGCCGTGAAGAATCTTGTCTCACTCGTCGAGGGATGGCGTATCGCGCGCGCCGGAGAACAGGGCTGGCGGCTGGTCCTCGCAGGGTGGGGCGCTGACGCCGATGTTGCGCGACTCAAGGCGGCGCTGGGCGAGGCGCCCGAGAGTGACGGGATTTCCTTTGTCGGCCCGGTCTACGGAGAAGCGAAGGACAGGTTGCTGGCGCAGGCGAGTTTCGTGGTCCTGCCGTCGCTTAGCGAGGCCCTGCCGATGGGGATCCTGGAGGCCTGGGCAGCAGGGGTTCCCTCGCTGATGAGCAATGTCATTCCATTGCCCGAAGGGTTCACCAGCGGCGCGGCTATCGGGATGGGCACAGCTCCGGCCGAAATCGCTGAGGGCTTGCGAGAGGTGATCTCACTGAACGGTCCAGCGCGCGAAGCCATGGCCACTGCCGCGCGCTCGCTTGCCATCGAGCACTTCTCGACACAGGCGATCGCCGACAGATGGACCAGCCTCTACCGGTCGCTGGCCGATTAGCGATTGCCCCGGATTGCCGGCAAATCCCCGTGCTCCGAATCAAAAAGAGCAGGCTGTGCCTGCTCTTGTCGAGTCGCCCTGTGAACGGGCGACGAATCGGATTGTGAGTGCCTTTGCGATTACGGCGATTCGGCCGAGCCGCTGCTCGCCGAGCTGCTGGCGACCAGGGCAACGCCGCCGCCGGCAACGCCGAGGAACAGCAGGATGGCAAGCGGGCTGCCGAACAGGAAGCCACCGCCACAGCGGCTGCGCGTGCGGGTCACGCCGTCGGCATCGACGTATTCCTCATACTTGCAACGCTTGCTGTCGCCGGTGCCGCTCGCGCTTGCATTGATGGTAGCGCCGCTGGGACGAACGTCACCAGGAGCGGCCGCAAGAGGAGCAGTGACCAGTGAAGTTGCCGCTACAGCACACAGGACCTTGGCGAATTTCGTCATCGTTCGGCTCCATCGTCGGCGAATGGGTAAAAATGTTCGAGAATCGCCTTCTGGCTGACCCACATAAGGACACATACCTAATAATCGATGACCTTGCAACAGCCTGTTCGCCAATTGGCGAGGCAGTTATTTCGCTGTCGCATCAAACGGTGCCACACGGACTTCCGTGCACTTGCACGGCCAATTTGCTGGTTTGTTTTGCGGCGCAGCAAGGCGCTGTTGCCTTCCGGAGCGCGCTGCTGCTAGGTCGCGAAAGGCCAGCAGGAGATAGCCTATCATGAGTGCGCCAAAGGTCGCCCTGATTACCGGGGTTACCGGTCAGGACGGAGCCTATCTCGCGGAATTCCTGCTCGACAAGGGCTATGAAGTCCACGGCGTCAAGCGCCGGTCGTCGTCGTTCAACACCGGCCGCATCGAGCACATATACGAAGATCCGCATAAGCTCGGCGCCCGGTTGCATCTGCACTACGGGGATCTGACGGACGCCACCAACCTGATTCGCCTGGTGCAGGAAACGCAACCGACCGAGATATACAATCTCGCGGCGCAGAGCCACGTTCAGGTCAGTTTCGAAACGCCTGAATATACCGCGAATGCCGACGCGATGGGCACTCTGCGCCTGCTCGAAGCGATTCGCATCCTTGGGATGGAGAAGACCTGCCGATTCTATCAGGCATCGACCTCGGAGCTTTACGGGCTGGTTCAGGAAGTGCCGCAGCGCGAGACGACACCGTTCTACCCGCGCTCGCCCTATGGCGTTGCCAAGCTGTATGCCTACTGGATCGCGGTGAACTATCGCGAGGCCTATGGCATGTTCGCCAGCAACGGCATCCTGTTCAATCACGAGAGCCCGCTGCGCGGCGAGACCTTCGTGACTCGCAAGATCACCCGTGCGGTCGCAGCGATCAAGCTGGGGCGGCAGGAGCGGCTCTATCTCGGCAATCTGTCGGCTCGGCGTGACTGGGGCCATGCGCGGGAATATGTGCGCGGCATGTGGCTGATGCTCCAGCACGACGAGCCCGACGATTTCGTGCTTGCCACCGGTGAGACAACCGAGGTGCGCCAGTTCGTCGAATGGGCTTTCGAGGATGTTGGCATTGCGCTGCGCTGGGAAGGCGAGGGCGAAGACGAAAAGGGCTATTGCGCCAAGACAGGCCGTTGCCTGGTCGAGGTCGATCCGCGCTATTTCCGCCCCACCGAGGTCGATCTGTTGATCGGCGACGCCACCAAGGCGAGCGAAAAGCTGGGTTGGGAGCCGGAGATCACCGTGCGCGAGCTCGTGCGCGAGATGGTCGAGGCCGATCTTGTGGTGATGGCCGACGCGCCGATCTCGAAGGACGCATGACAGCCACCGTGCCCTATGCGCTTGAAGGCAAGCGGATTTTCGTCGCCGGTCATCGCGGCATGGTCGGATCGGCGATTGTCCGCCGTCTGGCTGACGAGAATTGCGAGGTGCTTACCGCCGGGCGTGACGCGCTCGATCTGATCGACCAGTCGATGGTGCGCGCCTGGTTCGCGGCCCAGCAGCCCGACGCGGTGTTCCTCGCTGCCGCGCGGGTCGGCGGCATCCACGCCAATGACACCTATCCCGCTGACTTCCTCTACGACAACCTGATGATCGAGGCGAACGTCGTCGAGGCAGCGTTTCGCAGCGGCGTCGGCAAGCTCATGTTCCTGGGATCGTCGTGCATCTATCCCAAGTTCGCCGAGCAGCCGATCCGCGAGGAATCATTGCTGACCGGCCCGCTCGAGCCGACCAACGAGTGGTATGCCGTTGCCAAGATCGCCGGGATCAAGCTGTGCCAGGCCTACCGCCGCCAGCACGGCTGCGATTTCATTTCGGCAATGCCGACCAACCTCTACGGCCCCGGCGACAATTTCGATCCGGAGAACAGCCACGTCCTGCCCGCACTCATTCGCAAGGCGCACGAGGCGAAGCTGGCTGGCGACCCGAACATGACGATATGGGGCACGGGCACGCCGCGCCGCGAGTTTCTGCATGTCGACGATCTGGCCGATGCCTGCGTGTTCCTGATGAAGCACTACAGCGGCGACAGTCACGTCAATGTCGGTTCGGGCAGCGACATTGCGATCAGGGACCTTGCCGATCTGGTCATTCGCGCCGTCGGCTTTGCCGGTGAAATCGTCACCGATGAGAGCAGGCCGGACGGAACTCCGCGCAAGCTGATGGATGGTTCGGTGCTCGCTGGTCTTGGCTGGAAGCCGAACATCGCTCTAGAGGAAGGCATCGCGCGTGCCTACGACGCGTTTCTCGCGGGTGAGGGGCGAAACCTTTAGGTCGCGCTTCAGATCGCGGTGAATTCCCAATCCGGGAAATTCGGGCTAGCTCCACCCTGTGAGCGATCCCCTCTCTCCCGAATATCGCCTTGTCGCGCTGAGCGCCATTGCGTCGGACGAGACGCTTTCCCGCCGTCTGGGAGAGGTGGATACCGATGGACTGGACTGGCAGCGGGTAGACGAACTGGCTCGCCACCATTCGGTATTGGCAATGATCGGTGCGAGGCTGGAAAACCTTGTGCCCGGACTGCTGCCAGGTCAGTTCGCGAGCGCCGCCGCAGCCGACAGGGCGAGAAATCTGGCGCTCCATACCGCGCAGGCGCACCAGACCGCGCGTCTTGTGAGACTGCTGGACAGGGCCGGTGTGCGGACACTCGTGCTCAAGGGCGTTCCACTGGTTCGCATGATCTATCCCGCCAGTCCCGAGTGGCGATACTCGAGCGACATCGACCTGCTGATAGACCCACAAGACTTGGCAGAGGCCGATGGGTTATTGCGTGGCTCGGGATACATGCGCACCTGGCCCGACACAAATATGGCGGAGCGACTCCCGTTCCGGACGATCCGGAAATTTTCCAAGGATTATCAGTATGTAAGTGCGGATTCCGCGCACTATGTCGAGTTGCATTTCCGGCTGACGCTCAACCCCCATGTGCTCGCCATGCCGTTCGATGCGCTTTGCGCGCAGAGCGTGGAAGTGGATGCCGGTTTTGGTGCGATGCGCGTGTTCGATGGGCCTCTCCTGCTCGGCTATCTGGCGTGGCATGCGCTGGCCGACATCAATCAGAAGCTGAAGTGGTTTGCAGATGTCGCCTGGGCGCGCCGCCGGATCGAAGCGGCGGATACGGCGATATCCAGCCCGCCTTTTTCGCCCGGTGTTCCGCCGCGAGCAGTGGCGCTGGTCGAGCAGGTGAACTCGCTCCTTGTCGGCGATGCGGCGGTTGGCGGTTCGGGGGAGGCGCTGCGGATATGCCGCGAAATGGACAGGGCGGGCGTGACAGCAAGACGCCGGACGCTCGCCAGAATGCCGCGTGAAGTCTTCTTCATCGCGTTCCAGATGCGGCAGGTAACCGGTTGGCGCGCCAGATTGTGGTTCGTGTGGCGTGCTCTGGTCGATCCGCGCGATGTGCTTGCGCTTGGCGGCAGGGAGCTTCCCGCCGGGGCTCAAGCCCTCACCGGACCTTTTCTGGCGATATGGCGCTATCTGCGCCGGTATTTGTGAGCGGAGTTGCGGGCAGGCCGGAGCTGAAGCAACATGGATGCAATTTCGATGGCTGACGGATATGGTGGCAATCGATGAAACAAGGCCAAAAGGTTCGCCGATGAGCGACACCAAATCGCCGAAGTGGTATGATTCCGTCTGGCTGGGCCGGTATTTCGCGGCGCAGGATATATTGCGCCGTGAAGCTCCGGACCGACTTGAGGAATTCGAGCAGGCCATGCGGGTGTTCCGCTGCCCGGCGGACTATCGCGTCAAGGTTGCGCGCGGTCTGTTCGATGACGAGCGTCTCGGACAGGTGAAGGAAATCATCCGCTCGATTCCCAGAGACGTCTATTGGCTGGACGAGGTGCAACAGTTCGGACGACTCGTTGTGCGAGACTGGCCGCAATTCCACGCGTTACAGGAAACGCTTGTCGATGTGGTTTCGGAAATGGCGGGAGAGCCGGTGGAGCCATCCGCCAACTTCCTGAGCCTTTATACCCACCGTGGGGTCTGCGAGCCGCACCTCGACGCGCCGAGTGCAAAATGGACCCTCGACCTGTGCATCGACCAGAGTGAGCCATGGCCGATTCACTTCAGCCAGATCGTTGACTGGCCCGGACCGGAATTCGATCCCGGCGAGGACTGGCGCGAAGAGATCAAGCAAGATCCGGCGTTACGATTCCGATCCGAAGTGCTGATGCCCGGCGATGCGCTGCTGTTTACCGGCCCCAATCAGTGGCACTATCGCGACGCCATTTCGCTCGCGGGAGGCAAGCCGCATTGCGATCTCCTGTTCCTTCATTTTGTGCCGGTGGGTACGACCGAGCTTGCCCAGCCCGAAAACTGGGCTCGCATATTCGATCTGCCGCAACTGGGCTCGTTGGGAATTCCGCCGCGAGTGCGGCTCAATCGACTTTAGCGAGTCCGGCATCGACGAGTTGGCCGATCAGGTCGGCAAGATCGCCGTCGAGCCGCTCTGGCGTCACGTCGAACTCGTCCAGCATGATTTCGCGGGCCTGAGCGGTGTTCTGGCCCTCTTCGAGAAGCTGCCAGAGCCGGGCTCCTACTGCATTGAGGCCGAAATACTTGCCGCTGGCGAGGTCGAGCAGCATCAGCTCGCCGCTCAGTTCGCGGGCGACGACGTCATCGGACAATTGCAGGTTTTCAAGGGGCATCAGCTTGGCTCGCCTGTCTCGCGCACATGGGCGACAATTGCTTCCATCACGCTGTCCAACTGCCCATAGTCGCGCGGATAATCCAGCGAAAATATCGGCACTGTCTCGGCAAGGAACGCAACGGTGTCGAAATGGGCGCTCATGCGCGCCTTGTCTCCGGTATCGAGCATGAAGGTCTGCTTGAGCGCCAGATCCATTGCCGAGCCAGGGTCAAGCCGAGCTATCGAGACATGCTCCGCGCCTGCGTCGACGAGATGATAGAGGGATCCCAGGCCAACCGGTTCCTGCTGAAACCTGATCTCGTCGGTCAGGGTAATTCGCGCCTTGGTGTCGCGATCCAGCGAAGCCGATTGCGCGCCGATGAGTGCGGCTTCGCTGTCGGGTAGCAGACGCAGCGGCCCCGCCTTCGGTTCGGCGACAAAGCCTGATCCCGCGCGCAGGAGGATGAGTCCGTCATCGGTGATGCAGGGATGGCCCGCGCGAGCAAGCGCCGTTGCGAGAGTGGACTTGCCTCTGCGGCTGATCCCGAAAAAGCCCACTGCTCGTCCATCGATGGCGACACCGCTGGCATGCAGGACGAGGTCGCCGTCCCAGGTGCGCAGGAGCGGCACGATCTGGTTGTTGTAGGTGCTTTCAACCATTTCCGGCGCGGTGTCGGGGTAGGGCGCGCAGGTCACGGTCCGGTCGGCGAAGTCGATGGTAAAATCGGCACAGTCGATGGTTCGCACGAGGCAGCCGGAGCCTGTGCGGTAGAAAGTGGTTGTAACCTCGCCCTCGGGCGAGAGCCAAATGCTGGCAGGCTCCGGACCGATCGGTTCTGGAACGCGAGGCGGGGTATGGACCAGCGTGAAGGTCAACGCGTGCTCCGCGCCAGTTCGGCGCGCACGAAGCGCACAAGCTCTGCCTGCGAGGGAAACAGGCCTGAATGGCTTCGCAGCATTTCCGACTCGATCTGCTCGCCGCTGCGCTTGCCATCGACAAGCGCCAGAACCGCCGTCCGGGCCAGACCTGCCTTGTTGAGCGATAATGTGTCTTGCGAGGGTGCGGAGCGCGGCGCTGCGCCCATCGGCAGGCTGGCAAATGTGGACTGACGCTCCTGCTGGCCGGTTCGTGGGTTGCGTGCGATCCACGAAATGATGCCGTCTTCGTGCCGAACCTTGATCGTAACTTCGACCGAATCTCCGGCCATGACCGCAAGTGGAGTCTCGAACCCCAGAAGAACCTGGCCGCGCGTGATCCGATCCACCGCGTCCGGTGCGTTGGTCATCGTCACACCGGGGGCGAGTTCGCATGAAAACCACCCGCCACGGGCATCGAGATCGTGATCCATCCCGGCGGTGAGCCTCGCCGTGAACGACAGCATGCCAGGGCTGTCCTGCGTCAGATCGACTTTGCCGAGAGACACGGAGCGGGTCGCCAGTTCCTCGGCGGCCAGGGTCACGTCATGCTTGCTGTTGATGCAGTAGTCCGAGAGCCAAGAATAGGCGCCGGGAATCGTGTCCTTCTCCCATTGGCCAAGCACATCGCGCGCTTGCGGCGATGATACGCCTGCGATCCGGAGATCGAGCGCCTGCGGAATGACGCGGCCGCCGGGTTTGAGGAATCTGCTGCGCGCGTCTTCCAGCATGGCGACAATGCCGTAATCGACTCCGAAATAGCCGACATGATCGCAGATCAGCACATCGACCTTTTCCGGAAGTTCGGCGCGGAAGCTGGTTTCGCGAATGCAGGTATAGCGATCCGCCATTCCCTCGCGCGCCATGGTTTCGGCCGCGATCTCGATCGCATCGGTGCTGTCTATACCCCAGACGTGATCCGCGCCGGCTTCCAGGCAGAGCAGGCCCAGAACGCCGAAGCCACAGCCAAGATCGGCGACGAGGTCTCCGGGCTGCACCACCTGTGCAACAGCGGTGCGGTAAGCCTCATGCCTGCCGGGGATGCTGAGATAGCTGTGATGTTCAGAAAGCGTTCCGCTCACCGGTCGGACATCGTCCGGGCAAGCCGCAACGTCAAGCCCCCACAGGGGTTACAGCGCAGGTGCGGTTGTCTGCGTTGGAACACGGTTTCGACGGGACATGTTCGAGCAATTCAAGTTGCAGCAGATCGGGCCCCGGCGCACCGGAGCCAGACCAACCGCTCAAAATTCTCAGGATATTGGTGATCGATTCGAAATCGATCAGCCCATCGCCATGGCGCCCGCCGACTTGCCGTCACTCGTGCCTGACGAAGGTCCACCGGTCAGTTCCGAGATGTTCCCGAAGGTCGTCAGCTTCGGGGTCGCATAAGCCGCTTTCGGATTGCGGCCTTTTGCCGGGGTGGACTTCATCATCATGATTTCCTTCCTGATTTATTCCGCAAATGCACGCAACAACACTTCCAAACCGAACACCGCCCACATCTCGTAGTCTGGACTCATGCCCGCGCGAAGCCCTCGAAATTGCGAGTGCAGGACATGCAATTCGCGAGAATCGATATATTTTTCCAAGCCGTAGGCTGAATAGGTATTTACCACGCGCGGAAACTCCTTGTCCAGCATCCTTTCGAAGGAGAAGCCGAATGTGGCTTTGCTGCGACGGCGAACAACCTTTTCGGGCAATATGCCCACCATCGCCTCGCGGTGGATGTATTTGAGCAAATTGCCTCTGACCCGCAATCGCAGCGGTGTGGCAAAGGCGAATTCAACCAGTGCGCGCGACGCCATTGGACTGCGCGAATGATGGCCGTTGCGTGCCGCTTCTCTTGCAACATATTCGCAGACATAGGCGTAGTTTGGATCGTTCAGGCGTGAAAACAGGGTGCGTTGGGCAGGCGCTGCATCGGGCATCTCAGACTGGTTGCGGCGGCGCTCGAGAAGCAATTCACGAAGCGGTGGGGATAGGAGCGGTGAGACTGGCCTGCGCGCCTCATTCAGACGCCGACGGGCCTTGCGGACCGGTTCCGGAAGCAGCGGACCCAGCCCGAAACGCAAGACATTGCGGAGCGTTGCGTTCCAGCCCAGTTCACGGGCGTCTTCCCTCGCGCTGCGAAGGAGCGACTGCCAGTCGCGATCGAGCATATGTTCGGCAAAATAATGGGCCTCGCCGCTCAGGAAATTGTCTCCCCCGTCGCCGTTGAGCACGACTCTCGCACTGTCACGCCGCACTGCCTCGCCGATGTTCACCGCCATCGCCATGTTGGGGTAGCACGGTAGATCCCGGTCGGCCCTGGCTCGTTCGACAAACCAGCCGACATCGGGGAGGAAGGGCTTTACCTTGACGAGCGGCACACCGACATGTTCGGCGACCGCATCGGCAAATTCGGCTTCGTCCTCCGGGCCGCCGGGCTCGAACGTGTAGGTGTAGCCCTTGATCGAGGGTGCGGGCAGCCGTCCGGCGGCGTGCTCGCGCAGAGCGACGGCGAACACCGCCGATGAATCGAGCCCGCCGCTCACTTCGCAGGCGAGCGGGAGATGTGTGCGAGATGCTCGGCGGACGCTGTCGGCGAACAACTCGCGGTAATGATCCACATAGTCCGCCTCGCGTGAGTAGCGAAGCGTGACCTCGAGCGGGGGTAGCCAGTATCTGGAAACGCGCGGTCCGTTTGCATCGATGTGCATGGCGTGGGCCGGTGGCAGGCGCATCACGCCTTGCCAGAGCGTCTCGACCCTTGAGTGCAATTCGAACGCGAGATGCTCGGCAATCATCCCTTCATTGAACCGCAGCTCGAAATCACCCGCAGCGATGATCGCGCTGGCGTCGCTGGCGACGAGAAGCCGACGGCCGTTCCAGTGCCAGTGGAAGGGGTTGATGCCGATCTGGTCGCGGGCCGCAAAGGCGCGGCGGTTCTGTGCGTCCCATATCAGGAACGTCCATTCACCATCCAGGTGGTTGCAGCAGTCTTCGCCCCATGTCTGGTAGGCCCTGAGAACCAGTTCGGCGTCCGAGCGGTCGCGCAGACGAGTGCCGCGCGCGAGCAGATCGGCGCGCAATTCCTCCGGGTTCGCGAGCCATCCATCCATCACCAGATGCAGATTGCCGCTCTCGTCGGCGAGCGGCTGGACCTCTTCAAGCGATTCGGCGGTCGTGCGGAGCATGCAATGGCCCAATGCCGCGCGCCTGTCCGTCCAGTGGCTGATCCCGTCCGGTCCGCGATAGTCCATGGCATCGGTCATGCGATGGAGCGCCTGCTGATCGGGCGGCCGACCATCGAAATGGAGAATTGCGGCTATTCCGCTCATCGGAGGGCACGCAGCAGGCACATTGCAGCGTGCCTATGCCAGCGCGTGGGAGAGACTGCCAGTCTTGGCGCTGCGTGGGCTTGACTTTGTCCGGGTGCATCCGGATTCTGCGGCATCATGTCACATGCCAGACCAGCTCCCGCCGATCCGGCGCAAGGTTCGCGACGGGCCGGGCTGGCGGGCTTCGCGCACGATCTGCGCAAGGCCTGGGGCAGGGGACCGCGCGGCTGGGCTGACCTGTTGCGGGCAGTTGGCGAACTGGCGCTTGCTAACCGTACGGTGCGAACAGTTGAACCGGCGCGGCTCGAATTGATGGGTCAAGGAGACGAGATTCGCGATGCTGCCCTGTCACCTGCGCAGGAACAGCTTGTCGAGCGTGTTGCCTATGCGGTGAATGTCATGGCGTTGAGGGTGCCCTGGCGCGCGGACTGTCTGGTTCGGGCGGTCGCGGCGCGACGCTGGCTGGCTGCTGGCGGCGTTGCTTCGTGCGTCGGCATTGGTGCGCGCCACGATGAGGATGGCGCTTTCATGGCGCACGCCTGGCTTACCGTCGGCAGACGGATCGTTACAGGTGGCGATACTTCGATCTACAGCGAATTCATCCGGACTCCGGCAACCCCTCGATAAATGCGAAAGCCCCGCAAGGACGTCTGGTCCTTGCGGGGCTTTGGCGTTCGAATCTTTCGATGGACTACGCGATCAAGCGAAGGTCATGAACTCGAAACCGATGGTAGCAGTCGCCGCGGCCAGTGAGCTGACCGCTCCGGTAACCGGCAGAACCTCATCAAGGACGATCTTGTTCGTCGCGCCGGACGTCGGATCGGTATAGGTGATGATCAGATCGCTGCTGTCACGGAAGTCGCGCTGGAAGTTGTAGTCGCTGGCGACCGCGTTGGTGACGACAATCGTGTCGCCCGCGCTCATGCCGATGATGCGGACGTTCGTTGTCGCCGTGGCATCGTCCGTGAAGGTGACGTTTCCGCCGCTGGCACTGATCGACTGGGCGACGGACGCGGTTCCGACGTCGAGCGAGCTGCCGCCGCCCGTTCCGCCGGAGCCACTGGAGCCGCCCGTCCCGCCGCCGATTGCCGAGGCGGTGCCGAAAATTTCCTGCACGCCGCCGGTGCCGGTAAGCTGGAAGCTGTTGCCGTCATCGTTCGTGCCGAGCTCGAAAGTGCCATTGTTGAAAACAAGCTGCAGGCCGCCGTCGTTGCCGAAGGCGGGAATGCGGATGCTCGCGCCATTGCTCGAGTTGATCGTGATGCCCGCGACAGTCGACAGGATATTGTAGTTGCCGAAATTGCCAAGCACGACGGCCGTATCGTTGCCGCGTACCCACGACGGGTCAAAGACAGCGTTGACATCGGCGGCGAGCGTGACTTTCTCCGCCTGGTTCGAGCCCAGCAGTTCAGTCTGGTCGCCGCCAGGCACCGGGCCGTAGTTCTGGCTGCCCGGAGTGAGGTAGAGGCGTCCCGAGCCACCCGTTCCCGCGTCGGGGTTGGGCGGATTGCCGGGATCGACCGGATCGACCGGATCCACAGGGTCGACCGGATCCACTGGATCCACCGGATCGACGGGGTCTACCGGCGTCGGATCGAACGGCGTGACCGCATCGGTTCCGGTATATTTCTTCAGCCCGCTGGTTGGGGTCCAGGTGAAGTCACCATCGGAGAAGCGCAGGATCTCCATGTAGATCAGTCGATCCCTGCCGTTTTCGCCAGTGACGAAGATGTCAGCGGAGACGCCGGTGAACTTGTAGGCGGTCGACTTGCCCGCGAATTCGGCGACGTCGATGCCCGCGCCACCGAAGAACACGTCGTCACCAGACGTTCCCGAGATCACCTGGTTGCCTTCACCTGCGGTGAGGGTGAGCCCGGTGGTGCCAAGCCCGCGCAGCGCGGTGAGCGGACCGGTCGCGGTGATCGACGTCGAAGTGTAAAGCGTATCGCCGTTGACCACGTTGATGACGGCATTCGCGTTCATCAGACCGGTTATCGTGACCGCGCCGGGGAGCCCGCCATTGGCGAAGGTTATGACCTGGTCGCCCCCCTGGATTTCGAGCGAATAGCCGCCATTGGCATTGCTCGAGGTCGATGCGCCGGAACGCGAAACGAAAAGCCCCGCGATGCCCTCGCCGCTCGAAACGGCCTTGTCGCCATTGTAGTCGATAAAAGCCGAACCGGTCAGCGTGAATTTCTCGACAGTTGCCGAGGGCTGATCGACCGAGCCGCCGCCACCGACAGGATTGCCCCCGGTATAGGCCTTAAGACCGGTGTTCGGTGCCCACGTGAAGTCACCGTCGCTGAAGCGCAGGACTTCCACATAGATCAGGCGGTCCCGGCCCTCGGTGCCGGATACGAACATATCGGCGGCGACGCCGCTGATCGTGTATGATGTCGAAGCGCCCTTGAACTCGGCAACGTCCGTGCCCGCACCGCCGAACAGCACGTCGCTTCCAAGCGTTCCCGCCAGAAGCTGGTTGCCGTTGCCTGCGGTGAGCGACAGGCCGGTTACGCCAAGCCCGCGCAGTTCGGTGTAGGCGCCTTCCGCGGTGATGGAGCCCGAGGAGTAAAGCGTAGTGCCATTGACGACATCGA
>JAGREJ010000098.1:0-5205 GCA_020446595.1 Novosphingobium sp.
GAGCCCGCATCACCGGCGCAGCTTCGCGCCCGTCGCGCGGTGCGATATGAAGCTCTGATCTAGGCGCCGAACGCCTTCTCCTTCATGGAATTCATATAGCCCTGCGCGCCGGATCGCGGATCGTCCGGTTCGTCTCTGTTGGCGCGAAAAGAGGTCATGTCGTCGGTCGTGTTGACGCGCGGGTAGGGCTCATCGGGAACCGGCACCCCCAGAAAGGCGCAAAGCGGCTCCCAGCCATCGGCCGAACGGTGAACCAGCAGCCGTTCCGGCGGGCATTCGGCGATTACCGAGGCTTCCCATTTGCGAAAGTAGTCGGTCATGAAAGCGCGGTCATTAATGCGGTCGCCGAAGGAATTGTAAATCGCGCCTTCCATGAATTCGGCGAGCGGACTTGTCTTCATTCCAGCCACACTTTCAGGCGACATGATCGTCCTGTTGACCGAATCGAACCAGCCTTCGGCATCGCGTGTCGAAAGGACGACCTTTGCATCCGGCCAATGCTCGGCCTGTTCGCGCCAGTAGGTGCAGGTCGGGTAATCGACCGAAGACTGAAAACCGTCGAAAATCGCATCCCAGTCCGGATTGCCGCGCACGACCTGGATCCACTGTGGCAGGCGTGTTTCCGGTGCGGACATGATTTCCAGCATGTGGTAGCAAGGCCCGAAGCCGAGATGCTCCAGCGCCAGCTTGAGCGAAAGCGTGCCGGTGCGCCCTAGTCCAGCGCCGATAACCTTCATTGTCATGATCTTTCTTCTCGCCGTGTCTCCCGGACAGCCTAGGCGGTGCGGAGGCTATGCGCGAGAAAAAAGATGCTGTGGGAGTCCTCAAGGCAACACCACAAGATGTTGAGTCCTGTCGTGAATCCGCACCTCACGATGTTGTGCCGGACTCCTTGTGTTCTCACCGCATTGACGCGCCGTTAACCATGTTTGCCTAGGCTGTCGGCCACGTCACGACTTGACGCGGAGTCCGCGAGGACTCACCCTGTGGATAAGTCGGTGAACAAGGGGGTTGGTTCATGGGTGTGGTGGAAACCACGAAAATTCGTGCGCGGCAGACCGCGCAAGAGGTCGAGTTGCCGCTGGGCCGGATAATTCCCGGCGATTGCATCAAAGCTATGCGCCAGCTTCCCGACGCCTGCGTGGACATGATTTTTGCGGACCCACCCTACAATCTCCAGCTCGGCGGAGATCTCAACCGGCCCGACGGCAGTCATGTCGACGCCGTCAACGACGACTGGGACAAGTTCGACGATTTCGCGGCCTATGACTGCTTTACCCGTGCCTGGCTGAGCGAAGCGCGGCGCGTGCTCAAGCCCAACGGTTCGCTGTGGGTGATCGGCTCTTACCATAACATCTTCCGCGTCGGCGCGGCGATGCAGGATCTGGGCTTCTGGCTGCTCAACGACATCGTCTGGCGCAAGGCCAATCCGATGCCGAACTTTCGCGGAACCCGTTTCACCAATGCCCACGAGACGCTGATCTGGGCCTCGATGGGCGAGAAGGCGAAATACACGTTCAACTATCGCGCGATGAAGACGCTCAACGACGAATTGCAGATGCGGTCCGACTGGGTGCTGCCGATCTGCGGCGGACAGGAGCGGCTGCGCAAGGACGGGGCCAAGGTCCACCCTACGCAGAAGCCGGAGGCGCTGCTCTACCGGGTGATGCTGGCGACCACCAACAAGGGCGATGTTGTGCTCGACCCGTTCTTCGGCACCGGCACGACCGGCGCTGTGGCTAAGCGGCTGGGCCGGCAGTGGATCGGCTGCGAACGCGAGGCGGACTATCGCGAGGCGGCTGTGGAGCGTATCGAGATGGCGCTGCCGCTCGATGAAAGCGCATTGCGCACCATGCAAAGCGGCAAGAGCGCGCCCAAAGTGGCGTTCGGCACTCTGGTCGAAACCGGAATGCTCGCGCCGGGGACTGAACTGGTCGACCGCAAGGGCCGGTATAGGGCGCAGGTGCGCGCCGACGGATCACTCGTATCGGGCAAGCACAGCGGCTCGATCCACAAGGTTGGGGCGCTGTTGCAGGATGCGCCATCCTGCAATGGCTGGACCTTCTGGCATTTCGAGCAGGGTAACGATCTCAAGCCGATTGACGCGGTGCGCCAGACCTATCTTCTCGCCACCGAACCGTGAGCGAGAGCTTCTATATCCGGCCGATTGCATTTGCCGACAGCCCGCAGGGCGAACACGGCGAGGCTGTCCGGCTTGGCGGGGCAATGGTCTGGGCCGGCCGGTTCGCGCTGATCGAGCGCCGGGACGGCAAGGTGGTTTCGCGCCGCCGATACTCCGCATCCGAATTGCAGGCCGCGCTCGATACTCTGCCCGATGCCGTGCGCGAGCAGTGGGATAACCTCCAGCGCCAGCATGCCCCGATCCAGTGCGGCCAGCGCACGATTCGCCTCGAAGCGCCGCAGGTGATGGGAATCCTCAACGTCACGCCCGACAGCTTTTCCGATGGCGGCCAGTTCATGGACGATCCTCAGGTTGCGGCAGATCACGCCGCCGCGATGCTCGAAGCGGGCGCGGCGCTTGTCGATGTCGGCGGGGAGTCGACCCGACCCGGCTCGGCGGCGGTGTGGGAAGGCGACGAATTGAAGCGCGTCATTCCCGCCATTGAAAAATTGGCCGCAATGGGCGCGGCGATCAGCGCCGACACCCGCCGTCCGGCGGTGATGGAGGCCGCGCTGCAAGCGGGTGCGCACATGGTCAACGATGTGTCCGCGCTGCGCCATGATCCGCGTTCGATAGAACTGGTCGCGCGTGCGGGTGTTCCCGTGGTGCTGATGCACGCGCCAGGCGAGGGCGACGACCTGCACACCAATGGCACCTACGCCGATGTCGTGCTCGACGTGTTCGACTGGCTCAAGGAACGGCGCGACGCGGCGATTGCCGCCGGGATCGCCCGCGAAAGCATAGTTCTCGATCCGGGGCTCGGCTTCGGCAAGTCGCTGGCCGACAATCTGGCGCTGCTTAATGCACTGCCGCTGTTCCATGCGCTTGGCCAACCGCTGCTGGTCGGCGCGAGCCGCAAGCGGATGATCGGCGCGCTGTCGAATGAAGCGCCTGCCCACAAGCGGCTTGGCGGTTCGTTGCTGCTGGCGGCGAAAGCCATGGATGCTGGCGCGCAACTGCTGCGCGTTCACGATGTTGCGGAAACGGTGCAGGCGGTGCACGTCTGGCGCGGCCTGCGCGATGCGGCGCTGACGGATTTCTCGCAGCTCCCGGCCTGAAGTTCAGGCGGAATAGCCGCCATCGCTAACCAGCACCGAGCCTGTGATTGTCGCTGCCATGTCGGACAACAGGAAGCCGATCTGTCCGGCGATCTCGTCCGCCGTGGCGTAACGGCCCAGGGGAGTCGCCATCCGGCCCATCTCGGCAATGGCGGCATCGCGGCTGCCCGCGCTGGCGACGAGGTCGCCGAACATGGGCACCGCATCCCAGATCGGCGTATCGACTCCGCCCGGAGCAATTGCATTGACACGGATGCCGAGGGGGGCGGCCTCGCGCGCCGCGACTTTGGCCATCTGGATAACCGCCGCC
This sequence comes from Novosphingobium sp., assembly GCA_020446595.1. Lineage (GTDB taxonomy): Bacteria > Pseudomonadota > Alphaproteobacteria > Sphingomonadales > Sphingomonadaceae > Novosphingobium. The sequence goes on from JAGREJ010000098.1 coordinate 3,551, forward strand.
TTGGACGCGCCATAGGCCGCCGTGCCCGGCTCGGCCTTGAGCCCCCCAGCCGAGGCCGTCATCACCAGACTGCCCGATCCCTGCGGCTGCATCACGCGCAGCACGCATTGCAGGGACAGCATCATTCCGTCGAGATTGACCGCCATCAGCTTGCGCCAGGCGGTAAAGTCGATTTCGGTCAGCGGTGCCGCGTCGGCGATGCCCGCATTGAGAACTGCGTGATCGAGCCCGTGTAATTGCTCCTCGATTGTCGCCCAGAGCGCGGGATCGCCACGTCGCCTGCGAAGCGGCGCGTTTCGCAAGGCAGTTCGAGCCGGTCCAGACCGGGCGCATCGAGATCGACAAGCACGAGTTCGGCGATGCCGTGGGCCGCGAGCCAATGTGCGCAGGCCGCGCCAATGCCCGAAGCCGCCCCGGTCACCAGCGCCGCCTTGTCCCGAAAGTCGAAGGGCTGTTGCATCCCGTCTGCTTGGTCCGTGTTTTCGTGATTGTCCACCTGGTGGGTTTCCCGGCTTGATTCATTGCTCAATACGGGCATAGCGCGAGCCCATGACCGATCTGTTCTCACCCCTCGCTTTCGCTTCAGGCCACACCATGAAGAACCGCTTCATGCTGGCCCCTCTCACCAACCAGCAGAGCCATGCCGACGGCACGTTCTCGCAGGCCGAGCATGAGTGGCTGATGATGCGTGCAAAGGGCGGCTTCGGTGCGGTGATGACGGCGGCTGGCTATGTCCAGCCCGATGGCAAAGGCTTCGAAGGGCAACTTGGCTTCGATGAGGACCGCTTCGAGACGGCGCTGGCGAACCTGGCTTCCGACCTGAAAGCAGCGGATACACTGGCGCTGGCGCAGCTCTATCACGCGGGTCTGCGCGCCATACCCGGCTGCGATATCGTCGGCCCTTCCGATGACGAGCCGACCGGCGGTCGGGCCATGACCACCGAAGAAGTCGAAGCGATGATCGAGGCATTCATCACCGCGGCCCAACGCTGCCAGCGCGCCGGGTTCGATGGCGTCGAGTTGCATGGCGCCCATTCCTATCTGCTGTGCCAGTTCCTCAGTCCCGAGCTCAATCTGCGCGACGACCGCTTCGGCGGTTCGCTCGACAACCGCGCCAGCCCGACCCGCGAGATCATTGCCGGTATCAGGGAGCGTTGCGGCAAGCAGTTCAACCTTGGCCTGCGGCTCTCGCCCGAAATGATGCAGGTGCGCACCGACGAGATGGTCGAACTGGTCGGCCAGCTCATGGCCGAGGGCAATCTCGATTACATCGACATGTCGCTGTGGGATTGTTTCAAGGAAGCCAACGATGACGCTTTCAAGGGCAAGACCCTGACCGAGCTGTTCGCCGGGCTCGATCGCGGCGAGACAAGGCTTGGCGTTGCAGGCCAGATCCGTGGGGGCGAGGCTGCGCAAAAGGCGCTGGATCAGGGCGCGGACTTCGTGCTCATCGGTCGTGCGGCCATTCCCGAACACGATTTTCCTGCGCGGGTTCGCAGTGATCCGGCGCATGTCATGCCGGATCCGCCGTTTTCGAAGGACTATCTGGCAAGCGAGGGGGTTTCACCCCCGTTTCAGACCTATCTCAACAACTTCGCATTTGTTGAGAAGGAGGAGGCCTGAGCAAAGGCTCAGGCGGCGTTGTCGATGCCCAG
>JAGREJ010000098.1:5323-9456 GCA_020446595.1 Novosphingobium sp.
TTGCCATCGTCGGTGTAAAGCATGACGCCTGAGCTTTCCGGCACCGGTGTGGACAACAGCGTGGGATTGTCGCTGCCAATCATGTCGAGAAGCTGTGGAAAGTCCGATGCGGTGAGCGCGTCGCTCTCGCAGAACACGGCCGCGCGGAACAGCACCGCCTGAAGCTGTCGCACGTTGCCCGGCCAGTCGTAGGCAGCGAGCAGCGACAAGGCGCCGTCGGTTATACCCAGTTCGCGCAGTCCCGGCTGTTCGCCGATCCGGGCGAGGAAATGGCGGCACAGGGCGGGAATATCCGTCGTCCGTTCGCGCAGCGGCGGAAGTTCGATGATGACCGGAGCAAGTGCCGTCACCAGATCGGGCAGGAATTCGCCCGACGCGACAAGCTCGCGCAAGGGCTGGTTGCTCTGCGCGATCAGGCGAACGTCGATCCGGTAGCTGTGGCGCGCACCGATCGGGCGGACGTCGCCGCGCTGGATCGATTCCAGCAGGCGTTCCTGCACCGAGAGCGGCAGGCGGTCGACCTCGTCGAGGGAAAGGGTGCCGCCATCGCAATGCTGGATCGCGCCGATCTGTTGCTCGAAGGCGCCGGGGAACGCGCCCTTTTCATGGCCGAACAATACCGATTCGATGGAATTGACCGGAGTTCCGGCCACATTGACGATCCTGAGCGGCGCCTTGGCCCGCGCCGAGGCGGCATGGATCGCGCGCACCAGCATTTCCTTGCCAGTGCCGCTTTCGCCCTCGATCAGGACGCCGCCATGACCGCGCGCCGCTTTGGCCGCCACGGCCAGCGCCTTGCGGAACTGGGGAGAAGCGCCGACCATCGCGTCGAAATCGGCCGGTGCCGCCATCTTTTCCGTGAGCGGGGCCAACTCGTCGCGGGGAGCCTCGCGGGTGGTCGCCACGCGCAGCGCCTGCATGAGGCGATCGGGCGAGACCGGTTTTACGAGGTAATCGGCGGCGCCCGCGCGCATGGCTTCGACAGCGAGCAACGGCGATGCGCTGGTCGTCAGCATCAGCAGGGGAAGGGCAGGGCGGCGCGACTTGAGGTCGCCGATAAGGGCGCAGGCATCGTCGCCCGGAACCCAGTGATCGAGGATGATGGCGTCTAGTTGCATCCCCTGGCGGGTGCCCAGCGTAGCGATTGCGGTTTCGACATCGCCGGCGACGATCGTCCGCCAGCCCTCGCGCGCGGCGAGCGCAGTGATGAGCCGGCATTGTGCCGGTTCGTCGTCGATCAGCATCAGCAGTCGCTGTTGCGAGCCGGTCATCCCTGTGCCTTGGCCTCGTATAATGGAACGCAGACCATAAACGCGGTGGGTAAAGACGCGATTAAGCCTGACTCGCCGCCACTTGGGACTTGAGCGCGTGCCTGCGCGAAGCTAGGGCTGGTGGGCGTGAGAGGATTCAAGAACGAGGAATGTGATTGATGGGTTCCGGCAACGATATGGACAGCGCCAACGAGACCTATGGCGGTTTTACCAACCTCATTAAATGGGGCACGATCGGTTCGTTCCTCGTGGCGGCAATGGTCGTGGTTCTGATTTCATCCTGATTTCGGGATGCGCAAAATCCCCCGGATTGCGGTTCTGAAGGAACGCGCGCCCGGAGAGACCCGGGTAGCGGCGACACCTGAAACGGTCAGGAAGTTCGTCGAGCTTGGCGCCGTGACGTCAATCGAACAGGGGGCGGGGGCTTCGGCCTACTATTCCGATGACGATTACCGTGAGGCGGGGGCCAATGTCGCGCCTGCTTCGGAGGTTGTGCGCGACGCCGATATTATTTTGGCAATTCAAGGGCCTGACGCGACCTTATTAGGCACTGCCGCAAGTGGGGCATGGGTTGCGGCGGTGTTCGATCCGTTTGCGAAGCGCGACCAGGTCGATGCCTATGCGTCGGCCGGACTGGAGGCGCTCGCGCTTGAATTCATGCCGCGGATCACCCGCGCGCAATCGATGGACGTGCTGTCCTCGCAATCCAATCTTGCCGGTTACAGGGCGGTTCTGGCCAGCGCCGACATATATGGGCGTGCGCTGCCGATGATGATGACGGCGGCCGGAACGATCACGGCTGCGCGTCTGTTCGTCATGGGCGTTGGCGTGGCCGGTTTGCAGGCCATAGCGACAGCGCGCAGGCTGGGTGCCCAGGTTTCCGCGACAGACGTGCGCTCGGCGACCAGGGAACAGATCATGTCGCTCGGCGCGAAGCCGGTCTTCGTGGAAGCGGTTGAAGGTATCGAGGGCGAAGGCAGCGGTGGCTATGCCACGGAAATGTCGGAGGAATACCAGAAGGCCCAGGCGGAACTGGTCTCGTCTCATATCGCCAAGCAGGACATTGTCATCACAACCGCGCTGATTCCGGGGCGACCGGCGCCGCGACTGGTCAGCGATGCCCAGATCGCGACGATGAAGCCGGGCAGCGTGATTTTCGATCTTGCCGTGCCGCAGGGCGGCAATGTCGAGGGATCGGTGGCCGACGAAGTCGTGGAGCGCCACGGGGTGCGCATCATCGGCTTTTCGAACACGCCCGCGACGATGCCTGCCGACGCCTCTGCGCTCTATGCGCGCAACGTGCTCAACTTCCTTACCGCGTTCTGGGACAAGGAAGCTGGATATCCGGTGCTCGATGCCGAGATCGGCGACGCGATCCGGCTGACACAGGGCGGCAAGGTCGTGAACGAGAGGCTGATGACCGCCTAGTGGACTTCATCTCGATCCTCTCGATTTTCGTACTGGCCTGTTTCGTGGGCTATTACGTGGTCTGGTCGGTCACTCCCGCACTGCATACGCCATTGATGGCGGTTACCAATGCGATCAGCTCGGTCATCATTGTCGGCGCGCTGATAGCCGCCGCTGCAGCCGATGTTCCTGGCGCCAAATGGCTCGGCCTTGCCGGCATTGTGCTGGCCAGCATCAACATCTTTGGCGGTTTCGCAGTGACCGCGCGGATGCTCGCGATGTTCAGGCCCAGGGACAGGCAGTGAACCCGCACGAAGCTCTGCCCTGGGTGGCGTTGGCCTATCTTGTGGCAGGTGTGTGCTTCATCCTCGCCTTGCGCGGGCTCTCGCACCCCACGACATCGCGCAATGGTAACCGCTTCGGCATGATCGGCATGGCGATTGCCGTGGTGACGACGCTGGTGACGCATTTCCCGATGTCCAGCACGATGACCGCGCCAGACGAGATGGAAGTGGTCATCGACGCTACGACCACGCTCGAAATCCTCGCCGCCATCGCAATCGGCGCAGTGATCGGCCTAACCATGGCCCGTCGCATCCAGATGACGTCGATGCCGCAGCTTGTCGCCGCGTTTCACAGCCTTGTCGGCCTCGCCGCAGTGCTGGTTGCGACCGCCGCCTTCCTCAATCCCGCCAGCTTCGGAATCGTCGATGCAGCGGGCAGTATCCTTGCTGTCAGCCGGGTCGAGATGATGCTGGGCGCGGCCATTGGCGCGATCACCTTCTCGGGATCTGTCATCGCCTTCGCCAAGCTCAACGGCAACATGTCGGGCGCGCCGATCCTGTTGCCGCTGCGCCATGTCATCAATCTTGGCATGATTGTCGCCATCCTTGCCGTGACCGCGCTCTACGCGCTCGCGTCGTCAGCGGGTGCTGGTGAGGGCTGGATGTTCTGGGCCGCACTGGCGCTCGCTTTCGCGGTCGGTTTCCTGCTCATCATTCCCATCGGCGGCGCGGACATGCCGGTCGTCGTCTCGATGCTGAACTCCTATTCGGGATGGGCAGCCGCCGCGATGGGCTTCACGCTGCACAATACGGCAATGATTATCACTGGCGCACTGGTCGGCGCATCGGGCGCGATCCTCTCCTACATCATGTGCCGGGCGATGAATCGCAGCTTCCTGTCTGTCATTGCGGGCGGATTTGGCGCGGAAGAGGGCGGACCGGGCGGCGAGAAGATCGACCGCCCGTGGAAACGCGGTTCCGCCGAGGATGCGGCCTGGATCATGAAGGAAGCGCAGCAGGTCATCATCATACCCGGCTACGGCATGGCCGTGGCACAGGCCCAGCATGTGCTGCGCGAGATGGCGGACCTGCTGAAGGCCGAGGGCGTCACCGTGAAATACGCGATCCACCCTGTGGCGGGGCGCATGCCCGGCCACATGAACGTACTGCT
>JAGREJ010000099.1:0-4958 GCA_020446595.1 Novosphingobium sp.
CGGCAGTCATAGCCTTCGTCGCTGAGCACGCCAGCGACCAGTTCGCGAATATCGCGTTCGTCGTCCACAATCAGAATATCGAGTGCCATATGTGCCTTGTTCTGCTGCTATTCCGCTGCCTGATTGGTCTGCCGGAGCGCCGTGGGCTCACGGGCAAAGCTCATGCAAACGGTAGCGCCGCCATCCGTATTGGTTGAGAAAGTCATCTCGCCGCCGTGTTCCTCGACGATCTTGTTGACGATCGCGAGGCCGAGACCGGTGCCCTTCTCGCGGGTCGTCACATAGGGTTCGACAATCCGGTCGCGATCCTGCGGCAGGCCGATACCGTTGTCTGCGACCGAGACTTCGACATGCTCGCCTGCGTGCCGCAACGACACTGAGATGCGCCCCCTGAAATCCTCGCCCGATTCCTTCGATCGGGCCTCGACAGCCTCAACCGCATTCTTGAGGACGTTGGTCATTGCCTGGCCGAACTGGTGGCGATCGCAGGCAATGGCTTCGATCGCTTCATCGGTCGCGAAGGCAAATTCGATTTCCGGCCGCGACACTTCCTGCAGGAACAGCGCCTGCCGGGTAAGCGCGACAATGTCCTCGTTGCGGAACAAAGGTTTGGGCAGGCGCGCGAAGGAGGAAAACTCGTCGACCATCTTCCTGAGATCGCCAACCTGACGGATGATCGTGCTGGTCAGCTCCTCGAACAGTTCGGGACTGTCCTCGATCTGCTTGCGATAGCGGCGACTGAGCCGCTCGGTTGCAAGCTGGATCGGGGTAAGCGGGTTCTTGATCTCATGGGCGATGCGTTGCGCAACGTCTGACCAGGCAGCCTGCCGCTGGTCGACGAGCTGGCGGGTGATGTCTTCGAAGGTGATGACATGGCCTGCGCGGTCGCGGGTGATCTTGACCGCCAGCGTGAGCAGTTCGCCCGCCTTGCCATACTGGACGATGCCGCTGTTCGCATCCCGTTCGGCCATGGCCGCGAGCTGGGGCGCGATCTCGTCAAACGACAGACCCACGGGGCCGGAACTGTCGCGATCGAGCAGCAATTTCTGGGCCGTGCTGTTCATGAGCAGCACCTGCCCTTTGGCGTCCAGCGAGACCACGCCGGCCGAAACCGATTCGATGACCGCCTCTATGAAGGCACGACGTTCCTGCAATTGGCGGTTGGCGCTGACGAGATCCTGGGTCTGCTTCTCGATCTGCTCGGTCATCCGGTTGAACGCGCGGTTGAGCAGGCCGATCTCGTCGGCGCTGCTGCGTCCTTCGATGCGCAGCGCGAAGTTGCCCGCGCCGACCCCTCTGGCGGCGTCGACAAGCTGGTAGACAGGCTGGACCTGCCGATCCGCGAACCGCAGCGCAAACCAGACCGACAGCCCGACCAGTGAGAGCGAGATGACGAACAGGGCAATGTTGAAGCGAAGCTGGAGCACGCGCGCACGGCTTGTCAGAACCTTGTAGGCCTCGACGATGTTCTGCGCGCGCTGCCCCTGGCTGAAGGCAAGCAGGTCCGAACTTCGCGCGGTGTAGAGATAGATGCCTGCCCGCTGATCGATGGGTATGAGCGCCTCGATGCGGTTGGCATTGGCGTTGACGACGATCAGTTCCTCGCCGCCCTTGAGGCGCTTGAGCACGTCGTTGCCGATACGGTCGTAGGAGCTGTTGCCTTCGGGGTCCACGACCGCGGCGGTGTGGAGTTTGCCGTCAGGACCAGTTTGCAGAATGGCCGCCTCGTTCAGCTTTCGGTAGGCTACCTGGTTGGCATAGAAGCCCGCAAAATCGGGGCTGGTGACCGGCTGCTGGCTGAGAAAATTGCCGAGGTCTTCGGCCATGGCGACAGTTTCGTAGCCGACGTCGCGCTGCGCCTGTTCGTAATAGCCGCGCGCCAGCTTGTTTGCGTTTTCGAGCAGGCCGCGTGACGAATCGGAAAACCAGAATTCCACACCCGACTGAAACAGCAGCGACGCGAAAATCACGACAAGCAGGGTAGGCACGGCGGCGATCAGCGAAAAGATGAACACCAGACGGACATGCATGCCGCCCGCCCCGCCAAGATATTGCGCCGTCCGCCTCAGCGCGATGCGCCTGCCCAGCAGAACCAGGATCGCCATTGCCGGGACCAGCGTGCCGACCAGCAGCGCGGCGGTAAGGTTCGACGGGACAAGTTCGCCGCTTTCGCCCTGCGCTTGCAGTGCCACCCATGTCACCGTCGTCATCACCACGAATGCGGCGACCGAGATGATTTCGATCACTGCAAACAGGTTCGCGCGGCGAGCGGCGACTTTCGCAAGACGCCACCAGCGCGGCAAGTCGCGGCGGTGGGAGATAGTGGAATTCTCCATCGTTGCAGGATTACAACACCGCTGTTGCTGCACTGCAAGCAGAATCGCGTCCTGCCGAATTAATGGCGTCCCGCGAAGGCATCGGGATCGAGCTCGAGGTCGTTCAGCCGCTTTCTCAAGGTGTTGCGATTGATCCCCAGCAGGCTTGCGGCCCGGATCTGATTCCCCCCGGTCTGGGCGAGGATCGCCGCGAACAAGGGCCTTTCGACAGCGGCCACGGCCTGCGCATGAATGTTTCCGGGCTCCGGCCGGTTCGCGTCCAGCCAGGATCGAACGGCGCTATCGAGATCGATCTCGCGATCCGGATGAGACGTGTTGTCGCCGGGTTCGGCCTCGAACAGGTCATTGACGGCGGCCGCGTCGATCTGGTTGTCGCGGGCAAGCAGTGCCAACCTGTAGACGAAATTCCTGAGTTCACGCACATTGCCGCGCCATGGCTGGCGCGAAAGCAGTTCTGCCGCGTCTTCGCCAAGCGTGCGGCGCGGCAGTCCCTCACGGGCTGCCAGATTGAGGAAATGGCGCGTCAGGGCCTCGATGTCCTCGGGCCGTTCGCGAAGCGGAGGCATGGTGATCGGCACGACATTGAGGCGATAGAACAGGTCTTCACGGAACAGCCCGGCGGCGATCTGCGGCTTGAGGTCCTTGTTCGTGGCGGCAATGATGCGGGCATCGAGACGAACTTCCTCACGTCCACCAACCCGCCGGATCGTGCCCGATTGCAGCGCGCGCAACAGCCTCGTCTGCGCCTGCATCGGCATGTCCCCGATCTCGTCGAGGAACAGCGTGCCCCCGGCGGCCTGCTCGAATTTGCCGATATGCCGAGAGACCGCGCCTGTAAAAGCGCCCTTTTCATGGCCGAAAAGCTCGCTCTCGATCAGTTCCGCAGGGATCGCGGCGGTGTTGACGGCGACGAAGGGACCGGTCCGGCGGTCGCCCAGCTCGTGGATGGCTTCGGCAACGAGCTCCTTGCCAGTCCCGGATTCGCCAAGGATCAGCACGGTCAGATCGTTGCGCAACACACGCGAGATCATGCGAAAAACCGCCTGCATCGCCTGGCTGCGTCCGACAAGCGGCATGCCGTCGCCGAACTGATCTTCGACCGGCGTCTCGTTATCCAGTCCGCGCTTCCCGACGGCCTGTCTTACGGTGCGAACCAGTTCGTCGATGTCGAAAGGCTTGGGGAAATATTCGAAGGCGCCGGTGTCGGAGGCCCGAACCGCGGTGTCGAGCGTGTTCTGGGCGGAGACAATCACGACCGGCATTGCCGGGTGCTCCTGTCCGATTACGGCAAGGCTTTCGATGCCGTCGCCATCGGGAAGCATCACGTCGGTGACCAGCGCGGAGAACTCGCGTTCACCGAGCAACTGGTCGCGCCTCTCAAGAGTCTCGCAATGCGTGACCGTGAAGCCCTCCTGTTCGAGCGCGGCAGTGATAACGATGGCGATGGAGGGATCGTCCTCGACGAGAAGCACACTCATGTCAGATCCTCAACGCAGCGTTCGGCCCGTCTGCGCTCGCGGGCCATGGGTAGGTGAATGCGGAAATGGGTCAGGCCGGCCGCCTCGTCACGCTCGTGACTGATGCGCCCGTTCATGTCGCGTACGAGCTTGCGCACGACAGCAAGGCCGAGCCCGTGCCCGCTCTTCTTGGAAGTCACGAAAGGATCGAAAAGGTGCTCGCGCATCGATGCGGGAACGCCGGGGCCATTGTCGCTGACGCGCAGTTCTATCGGAACTCTGACCGGAGCACGATCCTCGACGCCCTGAAGCTGCAAGCCGCTTGCAAAACGTGTGCGCACGCCGATGGCGGCATCGTCTCGCCCGGCGCATGCCTCGCGCGCATTGGCAAGCAGGTTGAGCAGAACCTGCACCAGTCCATCGGCATCGCCGAGCACGGGCGGCAGCGACGGATCGAATTCCTCGCGAATCGGGATGACCGGCGCATTCGGTGGATTTCCTGCCTCGATCACGGCAACGGCCCGACGCACGATCTCATGCAGGTTGCACGGTGCGACCGGCGGAACGGTCCGACCGCTCAGCAATTGCATGCGCTCGATAAGGCCGGCAACACGGTCCACCTCGCCCGTAATCAGATCGGTCAGCGCGCGATCCTTCTCGTCGAGCTTGCGCGCCACGAGCTGCGCCGCGCCGCGAATGCCCGCGAGCGGATTGCGTATCTCGTGCGCGAGGATTTCCGGCCCGCGCAGGAACAGGTTGTCACCGCCACCCGAATCGTCGCCCAGCGCCTCGAAGGCGGAATTGTCGTGGATGGTCATGAGCTGCCATCCGGGGCTGTCGACGATGGGCGCCGTGGTAATGTCGACGCCGCGCGGACCGATTCCCCGAATCAGAACAGTCGTTTCGCGCGCCGATAGCGGCGCTTCGGCATCGCTGAGATACTCGATCATCCGCGCTTCGACGAAACTGACGAGATCGCCCAGCGTTTGACCGATCAGCCGCCGCGCGCCCTGTCCGAAAAACTGTTCCGCAAGAGGGTTTGCCGCCGCAATGCGCATGCCGGGTGCCAGCAGGATGACGGCAAGTGGCAGGTTGGCCAGTTGGCTTCGGGCATCGGGAATGCCGGTCCTGACCGGTGCGGTCATGCTGCCTGCCGTTGCCGCCA
>JAGREJ010000099.1:5019-5339 GCA_020446595.1 Novosphingobium sp.
ACGCGATTGCGGAACTCGGCCGAGCCCGCCATGCCCTTGGTATACCAGCCCAGATGCTTGCGCGCGATCCGGGTGCCGACCTCGCGACCGTAATGCGAAAGCATGGCCTCGTAGTGCTCGATCAGAACTGCGTATTGCTCGTCCATCGTAGGATCGGCGAGGCTCTCGCCGGTGCGCAGCCAGTGCATAACCTGCCCCAGCAGCCACGGCTTGCCGTAAGCACCACGCCCGATCATCAGGCCGTCCGCGCCCGATTGCTCGATGGCCGTGGCGCAGTCCGCGATAGTGCAAATGTCGCCATTGACGATCACCGGCAGATC
>JAGREJ010000099.1:5431-8373 GCA_020446595.1 Novosphingobium sp.
GCGCCCAGATCCTGAGCGATCCGCGCCAGTTCCGGGGCGTTGAGGCTGTCATGGTCCCAGCCCATGCGCATCTTGACCGTAACCGGCAGATCGACCGCCCGGACAGTGGCCTCGATCAGGCTGGCGGCGAGCTTGAGATCGCGCATCAGCGCCGATCCCGCCTCGCCGTTGGTCACCTTGCGCACCGGGCAGCCCATGTTGATGTCAATGATGGCCGCGCCCCGGTCCGCGCTCAGCTTCGCGGCCTCCGCCATCTGGTCCGGCTCGCAGCCGACAAGCTGCATCGAGACGGGTTCTTCGGACAGATCCCATGCCGCCTTCTGGATCGACTGGCGCGTTTCGCGGATCGCGGCGGGGCTGGCGATCATTTCAGTGACGTTGAGACCCGAGCCATAGCGCCGCACCAGCCTCCGAAACGGCAGGTCGGTCACGCCCGTCATCGGCGCAAGCACGACCGGTGCCGAAATCGACAGCGGGCCGATTGCGATGGGCGCGAGCCTTGGAGGAACGGGAACGTCGGTCATGGATGTGCCTAAAAAACAGGCAGCACATAGGGAATTGCCCTCGCAACGGCAAGCTATTACCGGCGATGGCGATGACCGGCGAGTCCTCCCCTCCCCGCACAGCCGCTGTGATTGTCGCCGCCGGACAGGGTTTGCGCGCCGGTCAGCCGCTTCCCAAGCAATTCGCCCAGTGGCGTGGCAAGCCGGTCATAAGGCACAGTGTAGAGGCGATGGTGCGGGCGGGAATCTCGCCGATTGTGGCGGTCATTCCCGAAGGCGCGGATGAATTCGCGCAGGCCGCCCTGGCGGGAATTGGCGATGTGATCTTCGTTACCGGTGGCGAAACCCGGCAGGAATCGGTTCGCAAAGGGCTGGAAGTGCTTGAAGCGCCCGGTCCCGACTTGGTGCTCATCCACGATGCCGCCCGTCCCGGTCTGGGGTTGGCAGTCATCGAGCGCCTGACCAAAGCTCTCGACATTCACCTTGCGGCAATCCCGGTTCTGCCAGTCATCGATTCCATGATCGGGGCAGACGCCAACATGATGGCTGCGCCGATCGCGCGCGAAGGCTTGCAGCGGGTGCAGACGCCGCAGGCCTTCCGCTTCCCGGCAATCCTCGAAGCGCATCGCAACTGGCAAGGCGAACCTAATGCCGGAGACGACGCCCAGGTGGCGAAGGCGGCGGGGATTTGCGTGGCGCTGGTCGAAGGAGACGAGGCCTTGCACAAGCTGACCTTTGCTTCCGATTTCGCTGCACCGCCAGCAACCACGCGGACAGGCACGGGCTATGACGTTCACCGGCTCGCTGAAGGCGGGGAACTGTGGCTGTGCGGCGTGAAGATCGAACACAGCCACGGGTTGAGCGGCCACTCCGACGCCGATGTGGCGATCCACGCATTGGTCGATGCCATCCTCGGCGCAGCGGCCGCGGGCGACATCGGCGAGCACTTTCCGCCCAGCGATCCCCAATGGCGCGGAGCATCATCGGAACTGTTCCTCCGGCGGGCGATGGAGATCGCAGCCGATGCCGGATATGCGCTTGGCAATGCCGATGTGACGATCATTTGCGAAGCGCCGAAGATCGGTCCTCATCGTCGGGCGATGCGCGAATGGCTTGCCGCGATTCTGGGCGTTGACATCGCCCTGGTGAGCGTCAAAGCCACTACCACCGAGGGGCTGGGCCCAATGGGGCGCGGTGAGGGTATCGCCGCGCAAGCTATCGTCAGCCTTCTGCAAATCTAGGGATACCGTCATGCGTTTTGCCGCCATTCTCGCTGCCGCCGCCCTTGTCAGCCACCCCGTGATGGCCCAGTCCGAGGCGAACTCTTGTCTCACGCCCAAACAGGCCGGCTCGCTCGCCGGCTATGCCTTGCCGAGCGTGATTACCGGCGCGACGAAGCGGTGCGCCACCGCACTGCCCGAAAAATCCTACCTCAGGACCGACGGCTCCGCGCTCGCAAAACGCTATGCGACGCGCAAGGATGAGACATGGCCAGCCGCCAAGGCAGCGTTCCTGACCATGAGCAAGAGCAAGGACGGCACGGACAAGTTCCTTTCGCAGTTGCCCGATTCGTCCTTGCGCGAAATGGTCGATGTGGTGCTCGAAGGCATGATCGTGCAGGAAATCGCGGTCAACGACTGCGGCAAGATCGACAATATCGTGCGCCTGCTGGCGCCGCTCCCGCCCGGGAACACAGCAGAACTGGTCGTGCTGCTGGTCGGGATGGCCCCGGAGTCCAAGGCGGAGAAACCCAGCAAGCTTTCGATCTGCAAGAGCTGATCCATTGGAATCGCTGCTGCCCGCCGATGTTCTTGCGCTTGCCCGGCGAGTGATTGAGGAAAATGCCAGGGCTGGCCGTATGGTCGCGCTTGCGGAAAGCTGCACTGGCGGCCTTGTCAGCGCCGCCCTGACCGAAATTGCCGGTTCCTCCGCCGTGCTCGATCGCGGTTTCGTGACCTATTCGAACGAGGCCAAGCAACAGATGCTCGGCGTTCCCGCCGCCACTATCGACGCGAGGGGAGCGGTTTCGCGGGAGACGGCGCGGGCCATGGCTGAGGGCGCCATCGCACACAGCCGCGCGCAGGTTGCGGTGGCGATCACCGGCGTGGCCGGACCGGGCGGCGGCAGTCCAGAAAAGCCGGTCGGTATGGTGGTCTTTGCCAGGGCTGAGCGGAACCAGACCGAAGCTCTCGTTGAAGAGAAGCGGTTCGGAGAACTGGAGCGCGGCGAAATCCGCTACAAGGCAGTGCTGACGGCGCTGGAACTGCTGTTGCCGTAAAGCTGTGCAGCGCGTTCCTCGAACGCGGTCACCATTTTGCGGAACGCCTTGTCGAAATACTGGCCCGCCAGTTTCTCGAACAGCGGATTGCGGAAGCTGAAATCGACATGGAAATCGACCTCGCAGCGATCCGGCCCCAACGCGCGGAACTTCCAGTGGTT
>JAGREJ010000100.1 GCA_020446595.1 Novosphingobium sp.
GGCCACTCCTGCGTCAAGGGCCGCTTCGCATGGGGTTACGCCAATCACGCCGATCGCATCACTTCCCCGATGATCCGCGAGACCATCGATCAGCCATGGCGCGAGGTTTCGTGGGACGAGGCTCTGGCCTACACGGCAGGCAAGCTCAACGCGATCAAGGCGCAATACGGGGCGCGGGCGCTTGGCGGTATCACCTCCAGCCGCTGCACCAATGAGGAAACCTTCCTCGTGCAGAAGCTGGTGCGCGCCGGGTTCGGATCGAACAATGTCGATACCTGCGCGCGGGTGTGCCACTCGCCGACCGGCTATGGCCTCAAGACCACGTTCGGGACCAGCGCGGGCACGCAGAATTTCGACTCGGTGATGGAGTCGGACGTGATCCTCGTGATCGGCGCCAACCCGACCGACGCGCACCCGGTCTTTGCCAGCCGGATGAAACGCCGCCTGCGGCAGGGCGCGAAGCTGATCGTCATCGACCCGCGCCGCATTGATCTGGTGCGTTCGCCGCATATCGAGGCCGCGCATCATCTGCCGCTACGGCCGGGGACCAATGTTGCGGTGCTCACCGCCATGGCGCACGTCATCGTCACCGAAGGTCTGGTCGACGAGCAATTCGTGCGTGAGCGTTGCGAGACCGACGCTTTCGAGGAATGGGCACGCTTCGTCGCGGAAGAACGCCACAGCCCCGAATTTCTTGAAGAAGTCACCGGTGTTCCTGCTGCCGATCTGCGCGCAGCCGCGCGGCTGTTCGCGACTGGTGGGAACGGAGCCATCTATTACGGCCTTGGCGTGACCGAGCATTCGCAGGGTTCTTCGACGGTCATGGCGATCGCCAACCTTGCCATGGCGACCGGCAATATCGGCAGGCCCGGCGTCGGCGTGAACCCCTTGCGCGGCCAGAACAACGTGCAGGGCGCCTGCGACATGGGCAGCTTCCCGCACGAATTGTCCGGCTATCGCCATATCTCCGATGGCGATGTCCGTACGCTGTTCGAGAACGACTGGCAGGTCACGCTCGATGACGAACCGGGCCTGCGCATTCCCAACATGCTCGATGCCGCGCTCGATGGTTCATTCCGGGCGATCTACATCCAGGGTGAGGACATCCTGCAAAGCGATCCCGATACGAAGCATGTCTCGGCGGGGCTTGCTGCGATGGAATGCGTCATCGTCCACGACCTGTTTCTCAACGAGACGGCCAACTACGCGCATGTCTTCCTTCCCGGTTCTACCTTCCTCGAAAAGAACGGCACTTTCACCAATGCCGAACGCCGCATCCAGCTTGTGCGCAAGGTGATGGAACCGGCCAACGGCCTTGAGGACTGGGAGGTCACGCAGGCGCTCGCCAATGCAATGGGCCTGCAATGGGACTACACGCACCCTGCACAGGTCATGGACGAGATCGCGCGGCTGACCCCGACCTTCGCGGGCGTCTCCTTCGACCGACTGGACGCGGAAGGATCGCTGCAATGGCCGGTCAACGATGCTTTCCCGGACGGGGCGCCGGTCATGCACGAGGCGGGCTTCGTGCGCGGCAAGGGCTTGTTCGTGGTAACGGATTACGTGCCGACCGACGAGAAGACCGGGCCGCGCTTCCCGTTGCTGCTGACGACGGGTCGCATCCTGTCGCAATACAATGTCGGTGCCCAGACCCGTCGCACCGCCAACGTCGTGTGGCACGAGCAGGACGTGCTCGAGATTCATCCCGTCGATGCCGAGAACCGTGGTCTCAAGTCGGGCGACTGGGTGCGGCTCGCGAGCCGCAAGGGCGAGACGACGTTGCGAACGCTCGTCACCGACCGGGTTGCGCCGGGCGTGGTCTACACCACCTTCCACCACCCCGAGACGCAGGCCAATGTCGTCACGACCGAATTTTCCGACTGGGCGACCAATTGCCCGGAATACAAGGTGACTGCGGTTCAGGTCACGCCGAGCAACGGGCCGAGCGACTGGCAGGAAGACTATGCCGAGCTGACCGAACGGGCGCGGCGGATCGAACCGGTCGAGCCCGCAGAATGAATCCCGAAAGCAAATTCCCCCTCTCCTTCAGGGGAGGGGCAGTGAGACTTGGCAATCCTGAGCTTGCCGAAGGGCTGCCTAGTCGCAACGGGGTGGGGTCTTGCGGACCTATGGTGAGCGTGCTGACATCCTCCACCCCCCAACCCCCTCCCCTGAAGAGGAGGGGGAGCTAATGGACGCCGCCAAGCTCGTTCACATGGCCAACCAGATCGCCCGCAATTTCGCCGCGCTTGGCGAGGAGAAGGCAGTTGCCGCAACGCTCGATCACATCGAGAAGTTCTGGGATCCGCGAATGAAGGCACAACTTCTAGATCATGGGGCTGATGGCCTTTCGCCTGTTGCGGCGCGCGCGCTTGTGGCCCTGAGCGTCGGCCTTTCGACCTGAGTCGGCTACAGCGACGCGGCAGTCTGCAGCAAGGCGTCACCGGGGCGCAGGCAATAGCCGCCGCTTGGCGCCGTCTCGACAAGACCTTCAAGCCCGGCGGTGTTGAGCTTGCCGCGAAGGCGCGAGACGTGGACGGCCAGGCTGTTGGTCTCGGGCACGAAGCCCATGCGCCACACGTCCCTGACCAGCGATTCCTTGCTGACCGGTCGGCCCGGCGTGTCAGCCAGCCGCCACAGCAGGCCGAATTCACGCGGATGCAGGCCCAGTGGACGCTCGTCGACATAGGCTTCGCGCGCCAGAAGATCGAGATTGAGCCGTCCGATCCGCCGGTATCGTGGCAGGGTATCCTCGAGCGCGGACAGGCGCCGCGCGCGGGCATCGAGTTCGGGCAGGGCAATGTCTTCGCCGGTCACCTCGCCGAAGCCGAGCCGCAGCATGCGCGCGCGATCGACCGCGTCGTCGATGCCGACCAACAGCATCAGGCGGCGCGCAAGGCGACCATGCCGTTCAAGGAACGCCAGCCACAAGCGCGGCGTCATGCCCCTGACATGCGCGACGCCCATGCAATCGTCGGCGTCGTGCGCGCGGTCCAGCAGGGTCCAGCCGCAATCCCGAAGGTCGAGATGCAGCGGGATCGCGTTCGCGGTAAGCCAGCGAAACTCGCGCACGAAGCCCACGTCCCTCCCTCTGTCTTTGGCGAACCCCGGATCATGCGACTCGCGCGCGGTCGGAGAATCACCGAGTCCTAGCAGGAAAGCGAAAGTAAGGAGACTCTTGACCTGACTTCAATCAGGCTGCGGAACTATTTACACCCATGCTGGACAGGTAACGCCTGATGTTGCGCGCGGCCTGACGCAGGCGCTGTTCGTTCTCGACCATGGCGATACGAACAAAGCCTTCGCCATCCTCGCCATAGCCAACGCCGGGAGCGACCGCGACCTCGGCCTGGGTCAGCAATTGCTTCGAAAATTCGAGGCTGCCCATCTCGACGAGCGCGGGCGGCAAGGGCGCCCATGCGAACATGCTGGCTCGGGGACTGGGGATGTCCCATCCCGCGCGGCCGAAGGCTTCGACCATCACGTCGCGCCGCTTGCGATAGAGTTCGCGGTTCTTCTCGACAATGTCCTGCGGGCCGTTGAGCGCGGCAACCGCGGCGGCCTGGATCGGAGTGAAAGCTCCATAGTCGATGTAACTCTTCACCCGGCTGAGCGCGGCAATGAGTTTGGTGTTGCCGACCGCGAAGCCCATGCGCCAGCCCGCCATCGAATAGGTCTTGCTGAGCGAAGTGAATTCGACCGCGACATCCTTGGCACCCGGCACTTCCAGGATCGAGCGGGTCGGGTTGCCGTCATAATACAGCTCGGAATAGGCGAGGTCGGACAAGATCCAGATCTTGTTCTCCTTCGCCCAGGCGACAAGCCGCTCGTAGAATTCGATGCCCACGGTTTCGGCGGTCGGGTTCGACGGATAGTTGACGATCAGCACGGTGGGGCGCGGCACGGTGAAGTGCATGGCGCGTTCGAGCGCCTCCCAGTAATGCTCGTCCGGCGTGGTCGGCACCGAGCGGATCGAAGCGCCGGCGATGATGAACCCGAAGGTATGGATCGGGTAGCAGGGATTGGGCGCGAGGATGGTGTCGCCGGGCGCGGTGATCGCCGTGGCGAGACTCGCCAGCCCTTCCTTGGAGCCGAGCGTAACGACCACTTCGTTCTCGGGATCGAGATCGACGCCGAAGCGCCGCGCGTAATAGTCGGCCTGCGCCTTGCGCAGCCCCGGTATGCCCTTCGACTGCGAATAACCGTGCGCATCGGGATCCTGCGCGACCTCGCACAGCTTGTCGATGACGTGCTGGGGCGGGGGCAGGTCGGGATTGCCCATGCCAAGGTCGATGATGTCCCGGCCCGCCTGACGTGCTGCATGCCGCATCGCGTTGACTTCGGCGATGACATAGGGCGGCAGTCGCTTCATGCGGTAGAATTCGTCTTCCATGACCTCTTGGCAATCTTTGTCCGTGTTGAAATGCGGCCCACTTGCCGCACCGGCCCATGTAGGCGATAAACCGCCGCTGGCAAACGCCCGATTATCATTCCCGCCCAGGAGAATACCAGTTTCATGCCTGACAAGAGCGATGTCGATCCAAGCGCCATGTTCGGGGATTTCGTCAAAGGCCAGTCCCAGGCAATGCAGAGCCTGTTCGGCCAGCTCACCGCCAACGCTTCATCGGCGGATGGCGGCGAGCAGCAAGTGCACTGGGCCGGGATCGCCCGCAAGGTGCAGGACATGTGGCTCGACTATCAGGCGTCGCAACTTGGCCAGCCGCGGGCGATGCCGCACTATTCCGACCCGGTGAAATGGATCGGGACGGCAGAGCAGGTGCTGCGCGCGCTGCCGCTTTCGGACCCGGATCACCAGAAGAAGCTTTGGGCGGACGGGCTCGACCTTTTGCAGACTGTGCTGGGTCAGTACGGCATCGGGCCGAAGGCGGACGAAGCCAAGGCTGCAGGCGAGGATGGCCCCCGCATGCCGCTGAGCGACAGGCGCTTCGCCGATCCGCTGTGGCGGCAAAACCCGTTCTTCGCCATTCTCCACCAGTCCTATCTGATGCTGTCGAATGAACTGATTGCCATGGCGGAGAAGGCCGAGGGGCTGGAACCGGAGCGCAAGGGCCAGCTGCAATTCGCAACCCGCGCGCTCGTCGATGCGCTCAGCCCTTCGAATTTCACACTGACCAATCCGGTGGCGCTCGACCGGGCGCGCGAGACCGGTGGGCAAAGCGTGGTCGATGGCATGGACTACCTGCTCAAGGATCTAGCGCGCGGACAATTGAGCCACACG
>JAGREJ010000101.1 GCA_020446595.1 Novosphingobium sp.
ATCAAGGGCGAGAATGCCTATGGTTACGCCAAGACCGAAAGCGGCGTGCACCGGCTTGTGCGGATCAGCCCCTACGACAGCTCGGCGCGCCGCCATACCAGCTTCTCGTCGGTCTGGGTCTATCCGGTGATCGATGACAGCTTCGAGATCGACATCAATCCCGCCGACCTCAAGATCGACACCTATCGGGCGAGCGGCGCGGGCGGCCAGCACGTCAACACTACGGACTCCGCCGTGCGCATCACCCACCAGCCTTCGGGCATCGTCGTCGCCAGCCAGATCGACCGTTCGCAGCACAAGAACCGCGACATCGCCATGGGCATGCTCAAGGCGCGACTGTTCGAGGAAGAGATGCGCAAGCGCGAGGAAGCCGCCAGCGCCGAACACGCCAGCAAGTCCGACATCGGCTGGGGACACCAGATCCGCTCCTACGTCCTTCAGCCCTATCAGCAGGTGAAGGATCTGCGCACCGGTGTGACTTCGCCGACACCCGGCGACGTGCTCGACGGCGAGCTCGATCCGTTTATGGCCGCCGCGCTGTCGCAGCGCGTTTCGGGCGAGGCGGTCGAGGTGGAGGACATCGATTGACGAGGCGGCTTGCCTCGCTCCTCGCTCTGGCGCTGTTGCTGCCACTGGGCGGCTGCAAGAAAGCCGATCCCGACGCCGACAGACCGGAAACCGCGCGCGCCTTCCCCCGGCCCGACAGGCCCGTTTCCGGGCCGGGATCCAATGCCTTCGCGCCCGAGGCGCAGCGCGATAGCGTCAACGAAGCCCAGCAGGTCATGGATATGGCCCGGATCGAACCGGGCATGACCGTGGCTGATATCGGCGCTGGCGAGGGCTATTACACCGTGCGACTGGCCGAGCGTGTCGGTGCGAAAGGGCGGGTGGTCGCGCAGGACATCGACACCGAGGCACTGCGCCTGCTGGGCCTGAGGATCGAACGCGAGCGGCTCGATAATGTCTCGATCCTGCGCGGTGAGGCGGACGACCCACGTTTGCCCAAGGCCAGCTTCGACCGCATTTTCCTTGTTCACATGTATCACGAAGTGACCGAGCCCTATGCATTTCTCTGGAGAATGCGCGATGCGCTGCGCAAGGAAGGCAAGATCATCGTCGTCGAGACTGACCGGCCTACCGACCGGCATGGAATCCCGCCAACCCTGTTGTTTTGCGAATTCAAGGCAGTGGGTTACGAATTGGGCGCATTCGTGCAGAAGCCGGAAATCAACGGCTACTATGCGCGCTTCGAACTAACGCCCAAGAAGCCGGAACCATCGAAAATCCGTCCTTGCCGCGCAAGCACCGAAGTGGCAGCGGCGGTCGGATAACAGCGCGATTCGCGGGAAAGACGGCAGGTAATGGCATTCAAGGGGATCCAACCCATCAATTATGGCGGACGCGAAGTCTGGCCGCTGGTCGAGGGCGGCAAAGGTGTCTCGGCGACCAATCACGCGAGTTCCGGCGCCTGGGCCGCGGCGGGCGGCATCGGCACGGTCAGCGCGGTCAATGCCGACAGCTATGATCCTACCGGCAAGATTATCCCGCAAGTGTACGAACAGCTCACTCGGCGCGAACGCCACGAACAATTGATCCGTTACGGTATCGATGGAGCGGTCGCGCAGGTTGAGCGCGCCTACGAGATCGCCAGTGGCAAGGGCGCGATCAACATCAACGTGCTCTGGGAAATGGGCGGCGCGCAGCAAATCCTCGAAGGTGTCCTGGAGAAGACGCGCGGCATGGTGACGGGCGTCACCTGCGGCGCGGGCATGCCTTATCGGTTGAGCGAAATCGCCGCAAAGTATCAGGTCAATTACCTCCCGATCATTTCCTCGGCCCGCGCCTTCAGGGCTTTGTGGAAGCGGGCCTATCACAAGGTGTCCGAACTGATGGCGGCGGTGGTCTACGAAGACCCGTGGCTGGCAGGCGGGCACAACGGCCTGTCCAATGCCGAAGACCCGCTCAAGCCCGAAGACCCCTATCCGCGCGTCAAGGCATTGCGCGACACGATGCGCGCCGAAGGCATATCCGACGACGTTCCGATCGTGATGGCGGGCGGCGTCTGGTTTCTGCGCGAGTGGGAAGACTGGATCGACAATCCCGAACTGGGCCAGATCGCTTTCCAATTCGGCACGCGGCCGCTGCTCACGCATGAGAGCCCGATTCCACAAGGCTGGAAGGATGCGTTGCGTGAACTGGAGCCGGGCGACGTGCTGCTCCACCGTTTCTCGCCGACAGGCTTCTATTCGTCGGCGGTGAAAACCCCGTTCCTGCGCAATCTGGAAGCGCGCTCGGAACGGCAAATCCCCTATTCGAAGGTTGAGGCTGGCGAGCATACCGTCCGGCTGGATGTCGGCGTGGGCAACAAGAATTTCTGGGTGACGCCCAAGGATCGCGAGCGCGCCCGCGAATGGGTGGCGCAAGGTCACAACGAAGGCGTCCGCACGCCCGACGATACCATCGTCTTCGTGTGCGAGGCCGAGCGTGACACGATCCAGCAGGACCAGAAGGACTGCATGGGTTGCCTGTCGCACTGCGGGTTTTCCTCGTGGAAGGACCATGACGACTACACCACCGGTCGACTGGCCGATCCGCGCAGTTTCTGTATCCAGAAGACCTTGCAGGACATTGCCCACGGTGGCCCGGTCGAAGACAACCTGATGTTCGCGGGCCATGCCGCTTACCGGTTCAAGCAGGATCCGTTCTATTCGAACAACTTCACGCCGTCGGTGAAGGAACTGGTCGACCGGATCCTGACCGGGGACTGACGATGGAAATCCGCACCGCCGATCTTAATGACGAGGCGGTGCGCGAACTGGTGCGGTTC
The DNA here is from genome assembly GCA_020446595.1 of Novosphingobium sp. Classification (GTDB taxonomy): domain Bacteria; phylum Pseudomonadota; class Alphaproteobacteria; order Sphingomonadales; family Sphingomonadaceae; genus Novosphingobium. The sequence continues at coordinate 2,828 of JAGREJ010000101.1, forward strand.
CATCATGCAGACATGCATTCCATGTCGCCGCCGGAATTCGCCTTCGTCTTCGACATCGACAAGCTGCGCGCGCCGGGTATTCACGTGCTCGCGGCCTACGATGGCGCGAAGCTGCTAGGCATTGGTGCTGTCGCCATTCGCGGGAGCGACGCCGAGCTGAAATCGATGCGGACTGCGCCGGATCGGCTGCGCTCTGGCGTCGGCACGGCGCTGCTTGAGGCTCTTGTCCAAGTTGCCAGCGACGCGGGAATCGAGACCGTCTATCTCGAAACCGGAAGCGGTCCGGGCTTCGAAGCAGCGTGGCGGCTCTATCTCAGGCACGGATTTACGCCGTGCGGCCCTTTCGCGGACTACAAGGCCAGTGCTTTCAACCGCTACATGATGAAACGCCTCGCTGGTGCCGAAGTCATTTCGCTGAGCAAATCGGGGGATCACAATTTCTCGAAACAGGCCATTGCCTCGCTCGACCTGATCGCGGGCGAAGGGGTCGCGGGCGATGCCCACCGTGGAACGACGGTGAAGCACCGCTCGCGCGTCGCCATCGATCCGACGCAGCCCAACCTGCGGCAGGTTCACCTGATTGCTTCGGAACTGCTCGATGAGTTGAACGGGGAAGGCTTTTCACTCCGAGCCGGCGACCTTGGCGAGAACATGCTGACGTGCGGGCTGGATCTGATCGCGCTGCCGCGAGGAACGCGCCTGCGGATTGGGGAGGAGGCCGAACTGGAATTGACAGGCCTGCGCAACCCCTGCGGTCAGATCGAGGCGTTCAGACCGGGACTGCTCGCCAAGGTCGCATTGAAGGGTGATGATGGCGCAGTGGTGCGCAGGGCAGGGGTCATGGCGGTCGTGCTCACCGGCGGTCGCGTTTCGACCGGCGATCGGATCGCCGTCACACTTCCAGCGCAACCCTACGAAGCATTGGACCGGGTCTAGCCCCTCAATCCATCTCCCACGCACGCTCGCCATGGCTGGCGATGTCGAGCCCGTCGCGTTCGGTCTGGTCGTCAACCCGCATCGGGAACAGCACCGAGACCATCAGCGCGATGATGACGCTGGCAATGATCGACCAGATAGCCACGACGCCTATGCCAACGACTTGCCCCAGGAACTGGTTGCCCATCGTCATGCCGTCGGCATAGCCCACACCGCCGAGCGAAGG
>JAGREJ010000005.1:0-7827 GCA_020446595.1 Novosphingobium sp.
GTCCAGGCCCGGTTCGAAGGCCGCCCGATCACCCACGGCGAAGCCATCGGCTATTGCTATTCGTTGTTCCTCGGCGGGCTCGACACGGTGATGAGCGTGATGGGCTTCTCGATGTGGCACCTCGCGCGGAACAAGCCGTTGCAACAGCGCCTGCGCGAAAATCCCGATCTGATCGGAAAGGCGGTCGACGAGTTCCTGCGCGCTCATGGCGTCGTCGTCATGCGGCGCACCGTGCGCGATGATTGCCTGTTTCGGGGCGTCGCCATGAAGGCAGGCGATCAGGTCATGTTGCCCACGCCTCTAGCCGGGCGCGACCCGCGCCACTTCGACGACCCGCACCTGATCGATCCGGACCGTAAGGACAAATCCGGCCTGACCTTCGGCTCGGGCACTCACACCTGTGTCGGCATGCATCTGGGGCGGCGCGAACTGCGCGTCGCCTTCGCACAGATGCTGGCCCGCTTCTCGGACATCGGCCTTAGCGATCCGGACTCCGTTCGTTACCGGACCGGCATTACCTGGGGTGTCGATTGCCTGCAGCTCAAGCTCGTGGCAGCATGAAGCGATGGAGGGCCGAACATGGCAGACGCCGACCCACAAACCGCACCCCAACCTGGCTTCACGCCGGTTTCGCAGGAGGAACTCGATTTCCTCGGCACCGATCCGATCCCGGCCAGCGCCTATTACGATCCCGACTGGTATGAGCTGGAACGCAAGGCGGTGTTCCTGCGGAGCTGGATCAACATTGGCCATGTTTGCGAAGTGCCCACGCCGGGCAACTTCATCCACCGCCAGCTGGAATTTGCCTCTGCTTCCTTGCTGATCGTGAAGGGCAAGGACGGGGAACTACGCGCGTTTCACAACGCCTGCACCCATCGCGGCACCCGGCTGGTGCGTGAAGCAGCAGGCCACCGCGCCAATTTCCGCTGCCCCTATCACTCCTGGACTTTCGGGCAGGACGGCGCGCTGCTTTCTGCGCCCGATTTCGAGGGGTTCAACACAACCAAGGAACAGTGCGCGCTCAAACAGGTGCGATGCGAGGTTGTCGCTGGCCTGATCTTCGTCAATTTCGATCCCGATGCCGATGCGCTGCGGCCCCAGCTTGGCGACTTCGCCGACGAGATGGACACGGTGCCGGTTGCACGGGCGACTGAGTTCTCGGAATATACCTATGAACTGAACGCCAACTGGAAGATCGTTTACGATAACTTTCAGGAGAATTATCACCTGCGTTTCATTCACCCGCGCTCAGGTCTGGGTGGAACCGGGCCGGACAATCCTTTTGGTTACCCGACACGCTATCGCTTCTTCGGCGACCATCGCGGCCAGACGATCTGGTACAACCCCGAGACTCAGCCGCGCGGCCCCGTGCAGATCGGCGGTTTCATGGCTGCGGCGACCGCGCTCGCTGGCAAGGGGCTGATGGATACGCCGCACGGGCGTGAATATTTCGGCCTGTTCCCGACGTTCTTCATGCTTGGCAACCCACTGCAGAATTTCAGCCACGTGGTCTATCCGCTCGACGCAGGGCGTACGCGCGGGGTGATCCGCATGTACTGGGTCGGAGAGGCCGAGAACGCCACCGAACTGTTCGCCCGGCAGGCCGGGCTCACGATGATGCGCGATCTGCACGCAGAGGACATCGACGTGATCGAGGATGGTCAGACCGGACTTTCGAGCGGGGCGCTGGAACATATCCACTTCCAGACGCAGGAGGCGCTGTGCCGCCACCTCTACAACACGGTGATCGACAAGGTCCGGGCATTACAGGCCGAAGCGCAATGACGGTGCTGTTGCCGCACGGCTTCGAGGCGCTGGAAGGCTTCGTCGATCAATGGGCGCTGACCGGCGAAGCAGCGCGGGCCGCGGCGCGATCTGCCGCGACCGACGAAGCGCGCGCGCGGTTCTATGAGGCGGCGCAGCCTCTGATGGAGCCGGCGCTGGCACATCTCGACGCCAAGCCGATCGGCAGCCTCGAAGGGGCCGATGCCAAGCTGATGCGGCTGATGCTATCGCTCGCCAATGTCTATCACTCGGTCGAGGTGCTGGGCGATCAGGAAGCCGAGAACGCGCGAATGCGGTCGCGGCTGAAATTCACCGACCACGCGCCCTATTGAGCGTTCAGTCTTGCCGCTCGAACGGTAAGGGAATGCGTTCCGGGGCCTGCTTGGCCAGCATCCATCCGGGATATTCCGAAGGCAAAGCGCTGACCGCATCGAGCCGCGCCATGTGTTGCCCGGTCAGCGTCACTTTCGCCGCCCCCAGTGTGTCGACCAGCTGATCGAGCCTGCGCGCGCCCAGCAGCACGCTGGTCACGCCCGGCTGCGCCATGACCCAGGCGATGGCGATCTGCGGCACGGTCACCCCGCCGCCCAACTCTGAGGCGATTTCGCGCATGACATCGACGCAGTCCCACGCCCGCTCCTTGTTCACCGGCGGATAACCCTGCAGCATCGATTGCCGCGTGCCCGCGACCATCGTCCCGTCGCGCGGGAACTTGCCGGTGAGAAAGCCACCGTCGAGCGGCGACCATGCGAGAATGCCGACGCCTTCCTCAAGGCAGCAGGGGACCAGCTCGCGCTCTATGTCGCGGGCGGAAAGACAGTAATAGGCCTGGGTCGTCGCGAAGCCCGACCAGCCGCGCTTGTCGCAAATGCCAAGCGCCTTGCTCAGCCGCCATGCCATCCAGTTCGATGCGCCGAGATAGCGGACCAGCCCCTGCGAGACGAGATCGTCGAGCGCGCGCATTGTTTCCTCGATCGGCGTCACCGGATCGGTCGAATGAACCTGATAGAGATCGACGTAGTCGAGCCCGAGGCGTTCGAGGCTCTTCTGCACCCCGTCCATGATGTGCACGCGCGAGGAGCCGCGATCATTGGGGCCGGGGCCCATCGGATTGTTGACCTTGCTGGTGACGAAAAGGTCCGAGCGCGACAGGCCGAGGTTGCGGAACGCCTGCCCCAGCATCGTCTCGGACTGGCCAGCCATGTAGGCATCGGCGGTGTCGAAGAAATTGATGCCGTGATCGAGCGCGGCGCGGACCATGGCGTCGGCCTCGCTCTGATCCATGCCGCCGCCGAAAGTCCCCGCGCCGAGGGCAAGTTCCGAGACGAAAGCGCCGGTCTTGCCGAGCTGACGGTATTTCATTCTTTCCTGCCTTCCCTATCCCGGAACCGAGGCCACGAAGTGCCGGTCCGGCTCGTAAATGTCGATATGCATGCCGTCCGGATCCTTGAGGCCGATCACCTTGCGGCGCGGCACTTCGCCGCCGAAGTCCCAGTGTTCCACAGGGCCCAGCAGTCGCGCCTCGCCGCAGGGTTGCGCGGCCAGAGCTTGCTCCAGCAAGGGCAGCGCGGTGTCGATGTCTTTCACCTCGATACCGATGCGGGCAATGCCGATATTGAGTGGATCGGGATTCGGATTGCCGGTCTGCGCGGGTATGAGAATCTTCGACACATCGATGTTGAAGCGATGATCGCCCCATGATCGCAGGATATGCGAATCCCATTGCGCCTCGTTCGCTCCCGGTCCCTGCGAGGTTGGCAGCGGACCGGCCGGCTGGCTCGCCATCCAGTATTCGAGTCCGAACAGACGCTGGTAGAAGGCGACCGTGCGTCCCGGATCGCTCGGCCCGGAGACGCAGTGGAAGAACGTCGGGCGCGGTCGCTGCGGGTTGTATAGGAACGAGATAATCACCCCGTCGGGATCGGTGACCGAGACGTACTGGCGCTGAATCTCGGGGTTCGAGGGCTCGATGCCATTGGCCGCGAGCCGCTCCAGTACTTCGTCGGCTCCGGTATGACTGAAAGCGATCTTGCCCCAACCGGCATGGAAGAAAGTGGGACTGGCCGAGCCTCGCGGCTCCGGCTGTTTCCACTCGATCAGGTGCAGCTGGGTCGGATCGCCGCCGCTGCCGTCGTCGAGCAGATAGCCGTCGAAACTGCCTTGCGCTTCGCCCAGCAGGGCGAAGCTTTGCCTGGGCGCCTGCGTGCGCGCCACCACCCGCATCGGCGTGACCGCTTCATAAAAGGCGCGGCTGCGCTCCAGATCGCGGACATTGATCGCGACATAGCCGATGCGCACGAATTGCGCGGCGAGAGCGTCGGTCAACGTGCTCACCACCAGATGCGCATCTGTGCCGCTTCGGCCCGCTTGCGCAGCGCCTCGGCGCGCTCATCTGCGGAGACAGTTGGCGCATCGGCGGGCAGGTGCTCGCGCACTTCGCTGATGGGAACCACCTTTGTCATGGGATCGGGAACCTGCGGGGCCGACTTGACGCGCATCTGGACGATGCCGTTGCGGTTGTCCGCCTTGTCGAGCCAGTTGGGCACGCCCGGATCGCGCGCCGAAACGACGAAGCGCGCCCGCCCGTCGCTGTCGATGCGCATTTGCGTGTCGTTGAGGCTCGACTGGCGATAGACCCAGTCGACCGTGCTGAAGCGATCATCGGCGACAAGGATCTGCCAGTAGCGCGCGTTTTCCGGAACGGCGGTATCGACGATCAGCGCCTCGTCCTCGGCCAGATCGAACCAGCAATCGTAATAGAGCTGTTCGGCGACCCCGCCGCCCGCCAACATCGCTTGCGAGACCAGCATTTCGTTGACCGGGTGCGTATCGCGATAGTGCTGGGCGTGCCGGATGTCGAAAGCGACGATCCCCTCGGTCCATGCGGCGACATTGCCCATCCGGCGCGACAATTCCTCGCGCGTCATCGCATCGTTGCGATCGAGCCGGACGATGGCGACGCGCGCGTCGATCTCGTTCACCCAGTCGCACGAGCAAGACCGCATCATCAGCTTGATGCAGCGCGGGTCGGTCTGCCACCAGTCGCCGGTATAGCCTTCCGGGCGTTCGGGGCTGAGAATGACCGAGAGCCAGCCGTTGTCGGCAATCGAGAGCGTGTCGAAATCGTGGAACGGCAGTGGCTTGGGCCGCGGCTTGCTGGCATCGCCGCCGGTGGGATGCCCGGCCGTGCGCGGCAGCATCATTTCCCACGCACTCTGCGCGATTTCGACGAAGCGGCAGGTGCCCCGGTATCCCGAAAGCCGGTAGGTGCCCTTGGGATCGATGTCCGCGACGCGATAGGAATAGTCGGGGTTCGGCCCGCCCATGTTGAGCCACATGTTCCACAGTGGCGCAAAGGCGGGCTGCGAGACATCGCGGCTGACATGGCTGAGCCATGCGCCCGCCAGCGATGACAGCGTCAGGCGCTCCAAGTCCTGCCGTTCCTCCGGGCCGGGATCGGGCCTTTCCCAATGCGCGATCAGGTTTTCGGCGACCGGCCCGAGCTGCTCCAGCATCGCGCGCCAGTCGGTGTATTTGCCGCTCCCGGCCATTCAGACCATCTCGCGCCAGGGCTGTTTGGCATCGGCGATGGTGTCGAGCGGGCGGACCTTGTCGGGCACCGGCCCGTCGATGGCGACCAGTCCGTTCTGCCAGGCCGCGATTTCGTCGAGCAGGCGGCGGCGCAGCCGTCCAATGCCGACATCGCTCGAGCACAGGTGCTCCTTGGTGCGGTCCTGGATCACGCCCTGGCTCGCCTGAATGACAAGGTCTTCATCGACAATACAGCCGGTGAAGCCGCTGAAATGGCCCTTGGCCATGGCCTCGCGGTCCTGACCCCATGTGCGGTTCGGCCCTTCGTCGAACTTGACCCAGTTGTCGAGATCGCGCTCGCCCACGGTCATGTCCTTTTCCCCTTCGAGACGGGGCGGCTCCTCGCTCCAGAAGCCCCAGAACAGCATGTGCTCGTGATTGTCGCGCGGCACCGCAATGAACATCGTGCCCTCGCGGTCGGTTCCGCCTGCGGGAACCAGCGAGACGAAGGGCATCACATAGGAAGTGACGCGGATGTACTGGCGACCGTCGGCAAGATCGCGCAGCGCCGCCGCCTTCATGCCAAATGGCGTGTCCTCGACTTCGTAGCGCGGGTGGCTGTCGAGCGTGAGCGCGATAGAGGGGTTCTTGCTGTCCTCGTTCTTGTAGTGGTCGCCGATCCAGCTCTGGTGCAGTGTGCCGACATGGACCGAATCGATCGTGCCTTCGACGCCCTGAAACCAGTTGCTGGGCGAGACGGAGCGGCACACCCAGACGAGATCGTCGGCGAGATCGAGGAACGGAAGCGGCGGACGTACTGGCAGATCACCCTTGCCGAGATAGACCCACAGCAGGCCGCCGCCTTCGAAGGTGGGGTAGTGGTTGACCTTGATGTTCTCGCCAAAGGTCGCCGCGCGCGCGCCTTCGCTCGGCACGTCGACGATCTTGCCGGATACGTCGATCTTCCAGGCGTGATAGAGGCAGCGCAGCGCGCAGTCGCTGTTGTGGGCGAGCACCAGCGATGCGCCGCGATGGGGGCAGGCCTCGTCGAAAAAGCCGATCCGTCCGTCCGCCGCGCGAAACGCCACATAGTCATCGCCGAGCAGCCGCACATGTTGCGGCGGGCCGTCGGCGACCAGTGCGGCGCTGCGTGCGCAGGGTATCCAGTAACGCTCGCGCATCATCTGGCCGAAGGGCGCATCGCCTTCGACTTCGGTAAGCAGGCGGTTCTGTTCTTCGGTCAGCATGGTCTCTCTCCCATTCGGATCAATTCGGGGAATACCAGATCGGCGAGGTCCAGGCGCGTTCCTTGACCAGGGCACTCCAGTTCGGATCGTTGGGCACGCCAAGCTTCAGGGCATCGCGCGTGGACCAGCGGCAGGTCGGGTTCTCCAGCACGCGCACGTAATAGACCGCGCGCTTGGCCGCATCGAATGTGGGATCGGCCCAAGTGGCAGCGAGCTGCGCCGCGCCCGTCCCGGCGACGGGCTTGCACGTTGTCATATCGACTTTCGCGCTGTTGTCCCTGCACATACCGGTCTTGCGATCGGGCTTGATGCCGTCGGAGCAGACAACATCGAAGGTCCGGGATTTCAATTCGCCGTTCTCGACCCAGCCCTTGACGATCTGGATCTTCTGCAACGGTGCGCTCTGCGGGTCGCGCATGGCCTGCACCACGAAGCGCGGCGGCTTGCGACCCGAGCCGCCCCTGAGGTCGCCGCCCATGGGCACGCCTTTCGCATAGGCGGTGGCCAGCATGTCCTTCCTCAGATGGAGGTCGGCGGGATAGGCAAAGGAGCCGAACATGCGCACCTTGATGCGCGTGCCCGAAGTGCCGAAGGTCTCGCGATTGTGGAGCGCGTCCCAGATCGCGCTGCGCGTATTCTTGGGCGCCCAGACTCCTGCCAGCCCGCCGGGGTTGTACATGGCGAGCGAGAAATTGCCTCGCTTCGCTCGTTTGCCGTCCGGGCTCAGGCTGTCCGCATAACCGATGCGCTTGCCGGGCGTGGAATCCTGTTGGCCCAGGTGCCCGACATAGGCATGTTCGCGCGTGTCGCCGGGGTTGCCGTTGTGCGTGTCGGTCGCGGCGACGATTCCGTACTTGAAGGGATTGATGCCCATATCGTCCTCGACCTTCAGGCCCTTGACCAGACCGTCGCGAACGAAGGCGTTGCCGCTGGCGCAGCTGTCCTCCTCGCCGGGAGGGCAGGCCGGGACGGCATTTTCGAATCCGCATTCCTCATCGCTGAGGCCCACGCCCGCCATGCATTCGGACGAGCCCTTGATCTGGAAAATCTCGATCAGCGGCTCGACCCTTGCCCGGCGTTCGAGAATCTCCTTGGTCCACGGCGTGCCGTCGGAGTTCTTGCCGTCCCAGAAGAACCGGCCCCAGGAATAATTGATGTTGTGCGGGATCGCGAGGACGCGGCACTTGCCGGTGCAGTTCTCCTCCATCCACTTGTGCATCTGCTCGCCGGTGCCGTCATAGGCGCTGAAAGCCTTGTCCGGGAC
>JAGREJ010000005.1:7946-17076 GCA_020446595.1 Novosphingobium sp.
GTGAACTTGCCGGGCTTGTAGTGGCGGTTGGCATTGGTGCGCACCTGTGTCCACAAGGTGTTCGCGGAGGAAACGCACAGGCCGCCATCCTCGTGGCAGACTTCGGGCATTCGCTTGCGGGCGGTGACGCTGGTCGCGAGCTTGGCGAAAGTGGTCATCGTATTGGCGCGCATTCCGGCGCACACTTCGGAATCGTAGGTTTCCGAACCGGGCGTGGTGCACATGCTGACCTCGCCAAGGAACTCGGCGTGGTCGGTGATCGCCACGAAATCGAGCGGACGGTCGAGCTGACGCATCTGCCCGCCATAGAATTTCACCGGCTCGCCCTGCGAAAAGCGATAGGCCTCGTCCGGCCCGATCGGATTGCCGAAGATGAAGCTGTCGAACGAGTTGCGGGTATGGATATGCAGTTCGCCGAACCAGGCGTCCTTGAGCGGGTTGGCAGGGACAGCGGCTTCCTCGGCGGCCCAGCCATGCTGCTCGATCCGGGATGCATTCGCCGCCCCTCCGCCGAGTTGCGCGAAGCTTGCGACACCCAGCAGCGACGCTCCGCCAATGCCCACGATCCAAGGCGTTGCCTTCATCATCTCTCTCCCCAATCCGCCTTGCGGCAAGCTTGCGGACAGTGTGCACGATCCTGCCGGTGCGTCAACGCAAGGTGCGGGATGGACAGCGGCACTGGCACCAGCGATAGTCGCGGCCAACAAGGAGAGCGGGGATGAGGAAACTGGCGGGAGCAGTCATGGCTCTGACGGTGCTGGGATCGTGCACCGATCAGTCAGGCACTGCGGCGGTGCGTGGAACCGAGGCAGGTCAGGCGGTAACGCTATCCGCCTATCCCGAGCAGGTCTATTGGGGCGACACGCACCTGCACACTGCCAATTCGCTCGATGCTTTCGCTTTCGGAAACCGGCTCGGCCCCGAACAGGCGCTGCGTTTCGCAAGGGGCGAGAAGGTCCGCTCGACTACGGGCATTGACGCCCAGCTTGCCCGCCCGCTCGATTTCCTGGTCATCGCCGATCACAGCGACAGTCTGGGTTCGACCCGGCGACTTTACGAAATGCCAAGCTCGCAGGTCACCGATCCGGTGCTGCGGCACTGGCAGGACCTGATGAAGGCCGGTCCGCGCCAGTCGCAGAAGATCATCGGCGAACTGATGGTTCTTGGCGCAAAGGGGGAGATCCCCAAGGCCTATTACGAACTCGGCAGCGAGCAGGCGACACGCGAAATCTGGACCGAGCACACCGGAATCGTCGAGCGATACAACGAGCCCGGCAGGTTCACTGCCTTCATGGGCTTCGAGTTTTCGCTCCAGCCCAACGGCAACAACCTGCATCGCGTGGTGATCTTCCGCGACGGCAAGGACAAGGCTGATCAGGTGCTGCCGTTCGGTTCGCAGGGGGCCGGTATTAATGTCGAGCGGCTGTGGGACTACATGGACCGCTACGAGCAGGCGACCGGCGGCAGGGCGCTCGCCATTCCGCACAACAGCAATGTCTCCAACGGCACCATGTTCGAACTGGTCCGGCCGGACGGCGGACCGATGACGGCAGCCTATGCCCGCAAGCGTGCGGCACACGAGCCGCTGGTCGAGGCGACGCAGATCAAGGGCGACAGCGAGGCGCATCCGTTCCTTTCACCCAATGACGAATTTGCCGGATATGGCGTTGCCGGATGGGAGCTGGGCAACATTTCGCTGACCCTGCCGAAGGACAATTCCATGTTCGCCGGGGAATATGTTCGCGAGGCGCTGAAGCGTGGTTTGGAAATCGAGGCGAGGACCGGCGTCAATCCCTACAAGCTCGGCATGATCGGTTCGACCGACAGCCACACCTCGCTGGCGACGTCCGACGATGACAATTTCTTCGGCAAGCACACCGGCAACGAGCCCAACACTATCCGTGCGATGGAACCGATGAACCTGGGCGGCGCAGATGGCCGGATTGGCTGGAACTTCCTTGCGAGCGGCTATGCTGCCGTATGGGCGAGGGCCAACACGCGCGAGGCCCTGTTCGATGCGATGATGCGGCGCGAGGTCTATGCGACGACCGGACCGCGCATGAAGGTGCGGCTGTTCGGCGGCTGGGATTTCACCGCGGCCGACCTGGCGGTGGACTGGGTGAAGGCAGGCTACACGCGCGGCGTGCCCATGGGCGGCGATCTGCGCAAAGGGTCCGGACGTGCGCCCCTGTTCATCGTCTCTGCGCTCAAGGATCCGATGGGCGCAAATCTCGATCGGGTGCAAATGGTCAAGGGCTGGGTGGATGCCGGGGGCAAGAGCCACGAGAAGGTATTCGATGTCGTCTGGAGCGACATGGCCACGCGCAAGCCGGGGAGCGATGGCAAGGTTCCGGCGGTCGGCAACACGGTGAACGAAGCGAAGGCAAGCTATGCCAACACCATCGGCGCCGCAGAATTGACGACAGTGTGGCGCGATCCCACCTTCGATCCTGGCCAGCGGGCGTTCTATTACTTGCGCGTGCTGGAAATCCCGACCCCGCGCTGGGTGCTCTACGATGCACTCCGCTATGGAGCGAAGCTGGATGCGGGCATCGAGAAAGTCCATCAGGAGCGCGCCTACACTTCTCCCATCTGGTATGATCCGAAGTCCTGAGCGCGTATGACATTGAGTGACCGTTTGCGTAGCCTGTCCCACGAACCGCTGGCGCATTTCCTGCTCGGCGGACTGGCGATCTTCCTGTTTTTCGCCTGGCGCGGGACTGAAGTCGATCCGGCGAGCCGGACGATCGTTATCGATGAGCCGCAGGTCGAGCGGCTGGCCACGCAGTTCTCCAGAACCTTCCGGCGCACCCCGACCACGCAGGAGATCGATGGCCTCATCCGCGACTATATCAAGGAGGAGGTCTACAACCGGGAAGCACTGCGTCTGGGCCTCGATCGGGACGATACCGTGATCCGCCAGCGCCTGCGCCAGAAAATGGAATTTCTCGCCCGGTCGAGCGCGGAGAGCGAGCAGCCGAGTGATGCCGATCTGCAAAGGATGCTCGATGCCAATCCTGCGAAATATGGCAGCGGCGCGGTTATCAGTTTCGATCAGATATATCTTGGCGAAGGCGCCATCGCCGAGGCGCGGGCGAAGGCGCTGCTGGCGCGGCTCGGTCGAACCGACAACTGGCGGGGCCTTGGTGATCCGCTGTCGGTACCCGCGAGCATGGAGCGTGCGACGCAGGCTGACATAGAACGCCAGTTTGGCGACATTTTCGCCGGCGAACTAGCTTCGCTCGCCTCTAAGCCTGCGGAGGTCTGGCGCGGTCCGGTGCCCTCGGGCTTTGGCGCGCATCTTGTGCGCCTGCGTGCGGCTACTTTGCCGCAACCGCCAAAGCTTTCCGAGGTTCGCCAGCAGGTGGAGAACGACTGGCGCGCCGCGACCATCGATAAGCGCGAGGCAGCGGCCTATCAGGCGCTGCTCGACGGCTATACAGTCAGGATCGAAAAGCCTTGATCGGCCTTGTCCGGCGCCTTCTTGGGTCACTCGTGTTTACCTTGGCGATGCTTGGCGCTGCGCCGCTCGCGGCCGACGAGTTGCGGCCGGGCTATCTCGAATTCACGCAGAAGGACGCGAGACACTGGCTGCTGGTCTGGAAGGCGCCGATAGGTGGCGCAATCGGGCCGCAGGCCCGGCCGGTCCTGCCCAAGGGGTGCGAGGCGATCGGAGAGCCGCGCCGCGATGTGGCGGACCGGGCGATGATTTCACGGTATGACGTGTCCTGTTCGGCAGATGTCGCCGGAGCGCGGATCGGGCTGGACGGTCTCGCTGCGACCCGCACCGATGTGCTGGTGCGGATCGCGCCATCGGGTCGCCCCGTTCAGGCCTTGCGCCTGACCTCCGCCGAACCGACGGTCGAAATTCGCGCGAAGGCGGATTTCTGGCAGGTCGCGCGGACCTATTTCGTGATCGGGGTCGAACACATCCTGTTCGGTTACGACCACCTGCTGTTTGTCATTGCGCTCGTCCTTTTGCTGCGCGGTGCCTGGACGGTAACCAAGGCGGTCACCGCGTTCACCGTGGCCCATTCGATCACTCTGGTCGGCACGACGCTCGGTTTCTTCGGACTGTCGCAAGAGCCGGTCGAAGCCCTGATCGCGCTTTCGATCGTGTTTCTCGCGCTGGAGATCGTCAGGCGACAGCCGGATCGCGCCGGGCTGACCGAGCGCGCGCCGTGGATCGTTGCCTTCATTTTCGGACTGCTTCACGGCTTCGGTTTTGCCGGAGCACTGCGCGAAGTGGGCCTGCCCGAAGGCGAGGTGCCTGCCGCCTTGCTCTCGTTCAATCTGGGGGTGGAGGCGGGACAATTGCTGATCGTGATCGCCTGCCTCGGGGTGATTGCCCTGTTGCGGCGCGTTTCGGCAGAAGTGCTGGCACCCGCAACGCGCGTCGCGAGCTACGGCATCGGCATGGTTGCAAGTTACTGGCTGATCGAAAGGCTGGTGGGCTAAGCAGCCTGAGCGCGCATAGTCATTTGACTGTCGACCGCAGCGCCGATTGCGCCGCGACACTCTGCGATATAACCTGTCTCACAAATGCGCCGCTTGGGGCAGCAATGGAGACGGGGCCGTGAACGATTTCTCGCATGCCGACTTCTACACGGACCGCGACCTGCATGCCGACCCGCATGCCTATTTCGACTGGCTGCGCGCGCAGGGTCCGGTAGCCCGACTGCCCCAGCGCAATGTCATTGCCATAACCGGCTATGAGGAGGCCATCGCGGTCATGCTCGACAACGAGCATTTCTCGGCGATCAACGCGGTAACCGGGCCGGTTCCCGAATTGCCGATCGAGGTTACGGGCGACGACATCACCGAACAGGTTCAGAAGGTCCGCCCGCAACTCGCATTCGCCGACCAGATCGTCACCCAGGACGGCGCGCGCCACGCGGACTTGCGCTCGGTCATGTCGCGGCTGTTCACGCCGAGCAGGCTTAAGGCGCTCGAGAACAGTCTGGCGGCGACATCGGACATGCTGATCGATGAATTCGTCAATGACGGTAAAGTCGAACTGGTTGCGCAGTATGGCAGGCCCTATGCGACGCTGATCATTACCGATCTGTTGGGTATCCCCGACAAGGATCGCGCCTGGTTCCGCGAAACGTTCCGGGAAGCGATCCCGGTCGAAATCGGTGCGAGCGATGCCGACATCAAGAAGAATCCGATCTACGCGGCGGCGAAGAAGATATTCGGATATATCCTGAAGCGCCGACTGCTGCTCGACAATCCCGTTGTGCGTCTGTGGCGACGGATGACGACCGGAAGCAGCGAAGCGGGGGGCGCTGCCCGCGAAGACATCCTCACCGAGCTGGCTCTGGCCCGATTCCCGGACGGATCGAAACCGACCATGACCGATCTCACCAGCCTTGGCGCTTTCCTGTTTGGCGCGGGACAGGACACCACCAATCGCCTGCTGGCGAGCTGCCTGCGCCACCTCGCCGAATTGCCCGAGGTGCAGGCGCAAGTGCGCGCCGATCCCGGCCTGATCCCCGATTTCATCGAGGAAGTGCTGCGCATCGAAGGGCCGGTGAAGGGTGCCGGACGCCTGTGCGTGAAAAGCACCGAGGTTGCAGGGGTCGAGATCAAGGCGGGCACTGTCTTGCTGGTCTCGCACCTTGCCGCGAACCGCGATCCCCGGCGGTTCGCCGATCCGGCCCGCTTCGATCTGGCGCGGCCAAAGCTCAAGGAACACCTCGCCTTCGGGCGCGGCGCGCATACCTGCATCGGCTCGCCGCTCGCGCGCAACGAGGTGCGGGTCAGCCTCGAACGGATCCTGTCACGGATGGACAACATCCGGCTTTCCGAGGCGCATCACGGTCCCGAAGGCAGCCATCGGTTCACCTACGAACCGACTTACGTCCTGTGCGCCCTGAAGGAACTCTACCTGGAATTCGATCCGGTCCGCTGAACACATTTGACTTGCCAGTGCATTGAGCAAGGTTATGAATCATCGAGGCGATAGCCAGGTCGGTTTGGGATGGGCTGAGAGGACGAAGCGCAACAAGGGGATCAGCGATCTTGCGAGTTGGAGTCCTTACAGGCGGCGGCGATGTTCCGGGCCTCAATCCCTGTATCCGCTCGATAACCCTGTCCGCTCTCAACAGAGGCTGGGAAGTCATCGGACTGAAGCGCGGCTGGCAGGGCATTCTTGAAATCGATCCGGATGATCCCGGCAGCGTCGAGCGTTGCACAGTGCGGCTCGACAAGAACAGCGTGCGTGGGATCGAGAACATCGGCGGCACGATTCTGCACAGTTCGCGGCTCGATCCGCGCGTCACACCGCAAGGCGACAAGACCGACCGCGTGCTGGAGATGCTCGAGCGCCTGAAGATCGATGCACTGGTGACCATGGGCGGCGACGGGACTCTGCGATTTTCGGCGCATATTGCCGAGCTGGGCGTGAAAGTCGTGTCGGTGCCCAAGACAATGGACAACGATGTCTACGGCACGGACTACTGCCTGGGATTTTCGACGGCGGTGACGCGATCGGTGGGCATGACCAACGCGCTGCGAACGACCTGCGCCAGCCACGAACGCATCGGCATCGTCGAACTGTTCGGACGCCGGTCCGGCGAAACCGCATTGCTTTCGGGCTTTTTGAGTCAGGTCGATCGAACGGTTATCGCCGAAGTGCCGGCCGACCTCGACGTGCTCCTGCCGCTGCTGCTGGAAGACAAGCACAGCAATCCGCAGGGATATGCGATGTGCATGATCTCCGAAGGTGCGACCATCGCCGGTGAATCGATCGAGGACGAGATCAGCAAGCCGGCCTCGCAACGAAGCAACGACGGTGTCGGTGCGCGGTTGGCGCGGGCCATCGAGGAGCGCACCGGCGAAGGAACCATCGTTCAGGAGATCGCCTACCTGATGCGGGCCGGGGAACCCGACGCCATCGACCGGATGGCCGGCTTTGCCTTCGGTGCCTATGCCGTCCAGCTCATCGAGGAAGACCGGACTGGCAGAATGGTGTGCCTGCGCGATGGCAAATACGATTCGGTGCCGTCCACGTCCGTGCTGGAAGGAACGCGGCGCGTTTCGGTGCCCGGCCTCTACGATCCGGCACAATACCGGGCCAATCTGCTCAGGGTCGAAGGCATGCCCCTGTTCGTCTATTGAAGAACGCGGACATGACCAGACTTGTAGCAATCGACATTGGCGGCACGCACGCCAGATTTGCATTGGCGCAAATCGCCCCCGACAATGCGATTGCGCTGGAAGACGTGCAAACGCTTCACTCCCATGATTTCCCAAGCCTTGAAAGCGCCTGGAATGAATTCGCGGCCAGAGTGGGCGGCGCCTTGCCGCCTGCCGCTGCGATCGCGGTCGCTGCCACGGTGAACGCAGACGAGATTCGCCTGACCAATAACCCATGGGTCATCAGGCGGTCGGAGTTGAAGCAAGCGCTGGGCGTCGGGCGCGTTACGCTCGTCAATGATTTCGCTGCAGTCGCTCACGCAGTTGCGCGGCTCGATGAGCGGGATTTTCAATATCTGGCCGGTCCCGACAAGGCGATCGGGAGCGAGGGAACCATAAGCGTTCTCGGTCCCGGAACGGGGCTGGGCGTGGCCCACCTCTGGCGCGGCGAAGGCGGAACCTACCGTGTCCAGGCCACGGAGGGCGGGCATATCGATTTCGCGCCGCTCGATGCGATCGAGGATGCCATCCTTGCGAAATTGCGCACGAAATATTCGCGTGTATCGGCCGAACGCGTCGCTTCGGGACCGGCAATTGTCGACATCTACGAGACGCTGGCCGATCTTGAAGGGAGGCGCGTCGCCAAGTCGGACGATGTGACGATCTGGTCGCAAGGGATGTCGGGCAACGATGACCTTGCGGCCGTGGCCATTGACCGTTTCTGCCTCTCGCTGGGTTCGATTGCCGGGGATATCGCACTGGCCCAGGGTGGCTTTTCGGGCGTCGTCATTGCCGGCGGACTGGGATACCGATTGCGGGACGTGCTGCCGAAATCGGGTTTCGCCGAGAGGTTTTGCGCGAAGGGCCGCTTCGCGCCGCTTATGGCTTCGATACCGGTCCGACTGGTGATTCATCCCCAGCCGGGCCTGCTTGGCGCGGCAGCCGCCTTCGCATTCGAACATTTGTGATCGATCAGGCCTGTTTGGCGGGCCACTGAAATTGCATCCAACGCCTAGTTGTGGATCGGCGGCGACAGGTCGGCTTCGATAATGCGGAGGTCATTCGCAAAATCGTTTGTCCAGACCGTTATGTTCTCTTCTCGCACGGATTTCTCGAGTTTTTCCCAGCGACGTTTGCGTTCGGCGAGCGGCATGTCCAGCGCTGTTTCGATTGCATAGGCAAGTTCGTCGGGACTGTAGGGATTGACCAGCAACGCGTCGGACAGTTGCTGCGCAGCACCCGCGAAGCGCGACAGGATCAGCACGCCGGGGTCATCCGGATCCTGCGCGGCAACGTATTCCTTCGCTACGAGGTTCATGCCGTCGCGTAGCGGCGTGACCAGGCCGATCTTCGACGCCCGGTAGATTCCGAAAAGCTCGGCAGCCGAATGTCCCTGGTTCACATAGCGGATCGGGACCATGTCGATTTTCGAAAAGGCGCCGTTGATCTGGCCGGTCTTCTGCTCGAGCGTCTCGCGGATACGCTGGTAGGATGCGATGTCCTCGCGGCTGGGCGGAGCGATCTGGATAAAGACAACGTCGGAAACTCTCTCGGGCTTGTTCTCGAACAGCCGCGTGATGCCATCGAGCCGCTCGGGCAGGCCCTTCGAATAGTCGAGGCGATCGACGCCGATCATCGTACTTCTGTTTCGCGTGCTGTCGTTCACGCGCTTCTGCGCGTCTATCGCTTCGGGCGTATCGGCATAGCTTGTGAAAAGCTCGTAATTGATGCCAATCGGGTAAACCCTTGCGGTTGTCACGCGGCCGTCAAGGGTGATGCGGCCAGTGCTCTCGTCGACATCGGCGCCAAGTTCCTTGCGGCAATAGTGCAGGAAGCTCTCGAGCCATTCGTCGCACTGGAAGCCGATCAGGTCGTAATGCAACAGGCTGCGGACCAGACGTTCGTGATAGGGCAGCGAGACAAGCAGCCGTGTCGGCGGCCAGGGAATGTGCAGGAAGAAACCCAGCCGATTGGTAATGCCATGCGCACG
>JAGREJ010000005.1:17226-24045 GCA_020446595.1 Novosphingobium sp.
TGGAACAGCGGCCACAGCGTCGAATTGGCGTAACCGTTGTAATATTCCTCGACGTCGTGCGGATCGAGGTCGATGGTGGCTATGGTCACACCGTCATTCGTGCTGATTTGCGGGTTGGGTGACGGATCCTCGCATTCCTCGCCCGACCAGCCAAACCACACGCCGCCGGTCCCGCCAAGGGCTGCAAGCAGGGCGCCGGCCAGGCCGCCCTGGGCGCCCTCCGCGCCGCGCGCCTTGGGCACCGCGACGCGGTTGGAAATGACGAACAGGCGGCTCATCGTACGGTGTCCCAGCTATCGGAGAGCAATGCCGCGCAATTGATGACGCCGACCAGCGAATAGGTCTGCGGGAAGTTGCCCCACAACTCACCGTTCTGGAAATCGCAGTCCTCCGATAGCAGGCCGGAGCTGGTGCGGTGCGACAGCATTGTCTTGAAAAGGTTTCGCGCTTCCTCGTCGCGACCGACGAAATGTAGCGCCTCGATCATCCAGAAGGTGCAGATGTTGAAGGCAGTTTCCGGCATTCCGAAATCGTCCTCGGCGGCATAGCGGAGCATGTGGTCGCCCCGGCGCAGCTCCTTCTCGAGCTGCTCAAAGGTCGAAAGGAAACGAGGGTCTTCAGGCTGCAGGAAGCGTAGCTCGACAAGCTGCAAGAGGCTGGCGTCGAGATAGTCGCTTTCGAACGAGGCCTTGAAATGGCCCGATCCCGCGTTTTCAGTCCAGGCGTCCTGCTCGATTCTCGTCCTGATCGCGTCGGCCCTTTCGCGCCAGAACAGGCATTTCTCGTCGTGGCCAAGCTTGTGAGCAATATTGGCGAGGCGGTCGCATGCAGCCCAGCTCATGACCGCCGAATAGGTGTGCACCTCCTCACGCGTGCGGAATTCCCAAAGGCCCGCGTCGGGCTGGTCATGCATCTTCCACGCAAGGTCGCCGACCTGTTCGAGGCTGGCGAAATCCGCGTCATCGGCCATCCGCAACAGCCGTTTGTCGAAGAACGCCTGGGCGGTTGGCAGCACGACCTGGCCGTAACAATCGTGCTGCGTCTGGCGATAGGCCGCATTGCCGCGGCGCACCGGACCCATGCCGCGATAGCCGGCAAGGTGCGGTGCGGTCGTCTCGTCGAGTTCGCCTTCGCCCATCACCGAATAGAGCGGCTGGATGTTGCCGCTCTTGGACGAATCGACGATGTTGCGCAGATAGGCGAGGTATTTCTCCAGCACGTCGAGCGCACCGAGCCGGTTGAGCGCCTGCACCGTGTAATAGGCGTCCCGTATCCAGCAATATCGATAGTCCCAGTTGCGCTCGCTGCCCGGCGCTTCGGGTATCGAGGTCGTCAGCGCCGCAACGATCGCGCCAGTCTCTTCGTGCTGGCAAAGCTTGAGGGTTATCGCGCAACGGATGACGGCATCCTGCCATTCGTAGGGTGTGGCAAGCCCCCGCACCCAGGATTGCCAGTATTTGCGGGTCAGTTCCTCCATTTGCCGCACTTCCGATGCGACATTGCCGGCAAAAGGCTCGTCGGGGCCGACAAAGAAATGCATGTCGGTTTCGACGCGGAATGCCTGTCCCGCCATGACATAGCCGACCGGCGCATCGGTCGTGAGCCGCATGGCCTGAGATCCGACGAGGTAGCGCACATGGTTCGTGCCATTGGTGGTTTCCGCAACCTCGGCGCCGTAATTCCGCATCGGCTTCAACAGCACACGCATCCTTGGAGAGCCGGTGAGCGGTCTCACGATGCGGATGTAGGCGATTGGCCGATACATCCGGCCGCTGCGCTCGTAGCGCGGACAGAAGTCGCGGATTTCGACAGAGCTGCCGTCTTCCGCCTCCAGCGTGGTGACAAGGATCGGCGTGTTGCGTTCATATTCCTGGCGCGCCGAGACCTGCCCTTCAAGTTCGATCCGCCAGACGCCACGATCCTGACGGTCTCCGCTGAGCAAGGCACAAAACACCGGGTCACCATCGACCCGCGGCACGCAACCCCAGACAAGGCCAGCGGCATCGTCGATCAGGCCGTTGACCTGGCAATTGCCGATGGGCCAGAGATTGAGCGAACTCTGTTTCATTCCGGTCATATCCCCAGCCAGGTGCGGACGCCTTGAGGTCCGTCGATACGATAACGCGCGCGCGTTTCAACGCGTTCGCCCACAACGATTCCGAAGCCGCCCAATTCGCTGGCGGCGCGAAATCCGTCCTCGTCTGTCAGGTCGTCACCGACAAACACAGGCCTGGCGCCGACAAAAGGCTCCGCGGCCATGAAAGCACTGACCGCTGTGGATTTTGCGGCGTCCTTGCCAACAATCTCGACAACACAGCTACCATGCTTGAGCGACATTCCCGCATCATTGGCCACCTTGGTCGCATGGGCAATGGCTTCTTCGCCGAGTTCAGGTCTTGCCCGGAAGTGCAGCGCGGCGCCGTAGCTCTTGTCTTCGTAGGCCAGACCATCGCGGGCAAGGGCAAAGGTGCGCAGTGCGGTCGTGACTTCTGTGGGCACGGGCTCAACGCCTGGCCCTGTCGGCGTCCCATCCGCGTTAAACCGTTCGACCCCGTGAGACCCCGCGCAGGCGATTGCGATGTGGCCAAGGTGCCTGCGAAGGTCGGCGACCGACCTTCCGCTGACAAGGGCCAGCCGTCCGGAGAGATTTTCGGACAGGCACCGGAGCGACGCTGCCAGACCTTGCGGCACCATGATCGAATCCGGCGTCGGAGCAATGTCGACAAGCGTACCGTCGAAATCGAGGAACAGGGCAACCGGTTGATCCTGAGCGAGGTCGCCAAGCGAAGGGGGGGCTGAAAGGGTGTGCTCTGGCGCCATTGCACTGCAACATAGATGGTCGGGGGCGACAATCAATTCGCTCCGTTGCAAGTTTCCTCCGGTTCATGTGCGTGCCATGCGCATAGCAGTGCCCGAAACCGCAATTGCGAAGCGCACGGTTATCAGCCGAGCCCGGGGGGTTGGGCATCCACATCCCGCTTAGTCAGAATTTCCGACCTGAAGTCACGCTGACTCCAGCCGCAGGCTCACGGTTATCCGGTCAGAAATAGGATAAGGATGGTGGTGCCGCTTAGGTGAGGCGACAATCTAACCTCAAAAACGGCGGAAATTCAGCACTTTCTAGAACCTTCTCGATGACCATTGTGCCTCAATTTTGTGCCAGTATCAAGCGCTGGACCGTCGATTACAGGCACCGGGGCTTGGAGTTAGAGTGGCTGCATGGGGGGAGAGGTTGAGGTTCCCTACGCGCCGCCGCCTGAATGAACTGGCTCCAATCCTACACAAAGAGGGGGAAATCGCTCAGGAGACCTTGAGAGCACTATAGCCAAGCGGTATCTTAGAGCATGGCCAGATGCACAGCGCCCGTTTACGGGCACCGCTCCTCAGCAGCCGCAGCCAACTGTCCCGCGTGTCGTGGACGGTCTCGCTATGGTGGCTACAGTCGTTACGACTATGAGTCTTTCGCACCGCGATCATACACTCCGATTACTTCCTATTCCTCATCGGGTGGCAGCAGCCGTTCCGGGAGTGGGAGTTCAAAGCCGCGCTGGTCTCCAGGAGGGTCGCCTTTTGTCTACACTGAGACGGAAATTAGAGCGCTATCGCCAATCCGTTCGAGTGTGGAGGAGCAAGGGGCGCAGCCAGACCGTCGCGATGTCTTCCTTTGTCACGCTTGGGACGACAGAAACGGAGCCGCGAAGGAACTACATGATCGTCTTGAGGCTCGCGGCGTTTCCGTCTGGTTCAGTGAGAAGGATGTTGCCCTAGGCAGTCCGCTCTTACGCGAGATCGACAAGGGTTTAGCCAAGTCTCGGGTCGGTATTGTGCTGGTAACTCCCGCCTTCCTTCGTCGCGTCCAGGGTGAGGGCATTGCAGAGAAGGAGCTATCCGCCCTGTTGGCCCGCGAGCTATTGGTGCCAATCATTCACGAGACAACCTACGAAGCTCTCCGAAATGTTAGCCCGCTGCTTGGTTCGCGAGCAGGCTTGAACACAGGCGACGACACGATGCCTGTCGTTGCTGGAAAGATCAAAGAACTCGTTTCGGTGTAGGCCGCTAGCGGCGATATTCCGGGGGGGCCTTCGCTCCTCTCTCAGCTTGAACAACAACTACAGCACGCCGCGTTTAGCGGCTTTTTCGAAGCGCCTTTGAACGAAGGCCGGGGTATCCTTTCTCCCGCTCGATATGGGACCCTAAAAGGAACCCGCTCGCAGCGAAGGGACCCGCCTGTCCCTTCCTGTGTCACGCAAGCCGCGATCCTCACCCGTTCCTCAGCCTGTGTCAGCGTCCGCCTGTCCACATTAGGCCGCGACTGCACGATACGCGCATAGGGCATTTGATCGGCCCATACATTTTCCGCTGGACATTGCTGTGCATCTAGTGTTTGGTTACAGACAACGAACGTTGACTGAAACCATACAGGGCTAGTGAGATGACGAAGTATGTTCCGTATGTCAGGGTCTCCACGGATAAGCAGGGGCGCTCAGGCTTGGGTCTGGAGGCCCAGCAAGAAGCGATCCGGGCATATCTCAAGCCAGGGGATGAATTACTCTCTCCAACCTTCGTGGAAGTCGAGAGCGGCAAGAGGAGCGACCGCCCTGAGCTTGTGAAGGCGCTGGACAGGGCGAAGCTGACGGGCGCGACGCTCCTTGTCGCGAAGCTGGACCGTCTCTCTCGCAACTCAGCGTTCCTCAACTCTATCTTGGAGAGCAGTGTCGAAGTTGCGTTCTGCGACCGTCCAGACATTCCCGGCGCGATGGGTAAATTCTTCACGCAAGTCATGGCCGCTGTAGCTGAACTAGAGGCCGCGCAGATTTCTGACCGGACAAAGGCAGCGCTCAAGGCCGCAAAGGATCGTGGAGTGAAGCTAGGAGGATACAGAGGCGGTCCCGTGGTAGACCATTCCCTAGGTCTTGCAGAGCGCCAGAGGCGTGCGGCGGACTTCGCGTCCCGCGTGCGACCTGTGATCGCAGAGGCGCAAGCGTCCGGAGCGACAAGCCTTCGCCAGATTGCTTCCTACCTCACTGAGAGAGGCGTCCAGACGCGACGTGGAGGCCCTTGGGATGCCGCGAAGGTGAGGCAGCTTCTCGCCTAATGCCTAGCACCTGAGGACAGTCCGCAATCGTGGACTAAATATCTACACGCAAAGACATTTTCTGGATTCACAGTCGCTTCGATCCATGCCATCGGGTGCCTTGGGGACAGGGTGTCTCCACTTCTCAGAAACAGGGGGGCATCATGGCCAGACTGACTATCGAACTTCAAGGCGAAGACCCGGTAACGCTTGACGACATGGGCGAAGGAACGGTGATCCTATCACAGCACAGCGAGACTCATGGACGGCTGGAGAGGATCGCGACGGACTACGGGCAGCTTCGTCAGGCCCTTGAAGCTCTGCGCCCGCGCTACGGCTCTCAGGACACGAAAAACACAGAGCCGGAAGGTCGCATAGCCGCCTAGGGTCCGTCCGCCACGATAGTATCGTGCATCTCGTAAGGCGAAGGGTCTCCCGGTAGGGTAGTAGCGGGCAGTCCTTCGCCTTTCGATTTCCCGCTATGGTATCGTAGTCTTCAGGATAGAATGGCCTATCTATGACCGCCCGTCCCTCTAGAGCCGGTAGCTACGCTCCGCCGCGTCTGTCTCTGGAGAAGCGTGCGGTCTCGCCTGAGGCCAAGGCCATAGTGGCGCACTGTCTAGACGTAGTGATCCTTCCTACCCTCACAGGGCAGCAAAAGCGGCCTAGCAGCCTGCCTGCGATCCATCGGGCGACGGAGGGTCTACTTGGAGGTCTTATCGCCCTGAGGGGCGCTCAGTGGGCACGTAGACCCCTCTCCGATAGCAGCTTCACGCAAGAGCCGGGCATCAGCCGCAATCAGTTCGTGAAGGCCCTCAGGGCGCTGGAGACCGCTGGCCTGATAGAGCGTAGTGGCGGTGGCTATGATCGGAGTGGACCTGTGGCGCGGGGAACCGAGACGCGGCTTAGGTTGACTGAGGCAGGTTGGGAGCTTGTGTCGGACTTTGGGGTGGAGGGAGGGAGCTTTGACACATTACTTCGCTAAAGACGAAATCCGAGTGATCTCGCTTGCCTATTCGTGATCGACGGATGAATGAAAGCACTCCAAGGCTTGGGCCAATGCCACCTCTTTCCTATCCGATGGTCCTTCATCAAAATGCATCATCGTGTAGCGCAATGATCCCACGTCGCTAGGTTGTTCGTGCAAATTTAGGACGAAAGAGGTCCCGTTAGTGATCGTGTCTCCAGCAAGCGAATTTCCAACCACCACCGTGGCGGAATTTCCTTCGGCCTTAATAACGAGTGCGCGGTGATAGATGGGCGAGTAGCTCGATACATAAAGCCTTTGGCCCACTCGGAGCGGCTTGTTCACCAATCCCGTCACAATCACGATGGGGGCTGCACGCCCTTCACCAGCAATCTCGGCAAAGCCAAACTCAAATTCGCCCTTTGGGAATTTGGCTCGACATTCGTTTTGAGGGTCGGGAAGCGCGTAACTAAGATCATCGAATGATGGGTCCCAAGGATACGCGACCGCTAAAGCCGTCATGATAAATTTGAGCACTACTCGGTCTCCGCTTGCCCCTATTTACACTTCTGTTCGAACTAACGACCACGATAAGGCTCGCAGCCCACTCCGTCATTATCTCTGTCAAGGTGAGGTCCATAGCCAGGTTGGCCACGGTAGACAGGTGCAGCGCCTGCCGCTCTTGCCTCTGTGCAGTTCCTGAACGCTCCCCCGTTGCTGTTGCCCTGAGGGCGCTGGAGGAAGGACTGGACGCGGTGACGTGCTCCCCTGATTGTTA
>JAGREJ010000102.1 GCA_020446595.1 Novosphingobium sp.
CGGCACAGGCCGATGCCTTCCGCGCCGAACTGGCGCGCCATGCGGCAATCGGTCGGCGTTTCGGCATTGGTGCGCACTTTCATGCGGCGATGCCGGTCCGCCCATACCATCAGCGTCGCGAAATCTCCCGCCAGCTCGGGCTCGACGGTCGGAACCTCGCCAGCCATGACATCGCCGCTCGCGCCGTCGAGGGTGATGACATCGCCTTCCTTGAGCTCGCGATTGCCGAACTTGAGCGTGCGCGCTTTCATGTCGATCGACAGACCGGAAGCTCCCGAAACGCAGGGCCGGCCCATGCCGCGCGCCACAACGGCCGCATGCGACGTCATGCCGCCACGCGCGGTGAGAATGCCCCTCGCCGCGTGCATGCCGTGAATGTCCTCGGGCGAGGTTTCCACGCGCACGAGGATCACTTTCTCACCGATGGCAGCAAGCCGCTCGGCGCTATCGGCATCGAGCACGATCTGGCCCGAAGCCGCGCCGGGAGAGGCAGGCAGCCCGCGTCCGATCACATCGCGCGCCGCGCTCGGATCAAGCGTGGGGTGCAGCAACTGGTCGAGAGCCATCGGATCGACGCGGCGGATCGCGGTTTCCTCGTCGATCAAGCCTTCGCCAACCATCTCTACCGCCATCTTCAGCGCGGCCTTGGCGGTGCGCTTGCCCGAACGCGTCTGGAGCATCCACAGGTGCCCGCGCTCGACGGTGAACTCGATGTCCTGCATGTCCTTGTAATGCGCCTCGAGCGTATCGAACACCTTGGCAAGCTGGCCATAAGCATCGGGCATGGCCTCTTCCATCGACAGCGGCTTGGCATTGGCCCGCTCACGCGCCGCTTTCGTCAGATATTGCGGCGTACGGATGCCCGCGACCACATCTTCGCCCTGTGCGTTGATAAGCCACTCGCCATAAAAGGCGCGCTCGCCCGTCGCCGGATCGCGGGTGAAGGCGACCCCGGTCGCCGAAGTGTCGCCCATGTTGCCGAACACCATGGCCTGCACNNTGCACGTTGACCGCCGTGCCCCAGTCTCCGGGAATGTCGTTGAGGCGGCGATAGACCTTGGCGCGGTCCGAATCCCAGGAATCGAACACGGCGCGGATCGCGCCCCAGAGCTGCTCCTCGACGTCCTGGGGGAACGGACGGCCCAGCTCACGCTCGACGATCTCCTCGTATAACTTGACCAGCGCCTGCCAATCCTCGGCCGTAAGCTCAACATCATTGAGGAAGCCATTGTCTTCCTTAACGATTTCAAGCTCGTCCTCGAACAGGTGATGGTCGATGCCGAGCACCACGTCCGAATACATCTGGATGAAACGGCGATAGGAATCCCAGGCGAAGCGATCGTCGCCAGAAGTCGCGGCAAGGCCCTTCACCGTCTCGTCGTTGAGGCCGAGATTGAGCACGGTNNTCCATCATGCCCGGCATCGAGACGCGCGCGCCCGAACGCACCGAAACGAGCAGCGGATCGGCGGCGTCGCCGAATTTCTTGCCGACGGTTTGTTCGATATGGCCGAGCGCCTCTTTCACATCGGCACGCAGATCGTCGCTGAAATCGGCACCTTCAGCGAGATAGCGCACGCATTCTTCGGTTGTGATGGTGAAACCGGGAGGCACCGGCAGGCCGATAGACGCCATTTCGCCAAGGTTCGCGCCCTTGCCGCCAACGATGGTCTTGTCCTTCGCGCGCGGATCGTCGCTGCTGGCGTCGCCACCGAAGGTATAGACCTGATTGCTCATATCGCTGTTTGCCTTCCTGAACGCGAGGGTGACACAAGTGACACCTGTCCGCTGGGGTGTCCGCGCAGCAACCCTCTGAATAACATAGGGTAATTGGTCAAGAGTGACACATTGCCCGAATAGGCGAAATTACCCCTCGATCTTCGAGAAATCCGCGACTTTGTGCACCGCGACGCGGAAGCGATCAAGCAGCGCGAGTCTGGCGAAGCGTTTGTCATTGTTCTCGTCGTTTACCGTTACCTGGTCGAAAAAGGCATCGATCGGCGAGCGCAGAGTGGCGAGCGCGGCCATGGCCCCGGCGAAGTCTTCCGCCGCGACGGCGCTTTCCGCTTTCGGCCCGGCTTCGGCGAGAGCGTCGATCAGCGCCTTTTCGGCCTCTTCGGGCGTGTAGGACAGAGAAATAGCACCGCTCGTGTCGAGCGCAGTCGAGACACGCTGGTCCGCTCCTTCCGTCTCTCGACTTCGCTCGAGACGAACGGAGCTGGTCTCGACGCCCTCCTTCTTGAGGATATTCGCCGCGCGCTTGTAGCCTGCGAGCAGGTTGGCGCCGTCCTCGGTGCCGATAAAGGCCTGAAGCGCATGGACGCGGGCGAGCAGGCGGACGAGATCGTCCTCGCCGCCGAGTGCGAAGACGGCGTCGATCAGGTCGTGGCGGACACCGGCTTCACGTTGCTGGACCTTGAGGCGGTCGGCGAAGAAATTTAGCAACGGCTCTATCGCTGCCGTTTTATCGAATGGGTACAACGCAGCGATCTGAAAATCTGGAATTTCTGACTTGCCAATTGCCTTACTATTCTCCCCAAAGGCGTGAGCCACGCCGACCAGCTCCTCCTCCCCACCAATCGACGTAGTTTGGAATCCATTGAGAGCAACACGGCAAACTCGCCCGAAACCAAAGCGTAAGCAATTTGTGATCACGGAGGCCTGTACACCCAAGATCGCTCGTCGGAGTGCGAACGGGTCTTTTGAGCCGGTTGGCTTCTCGTCGATGGCGAAAAACCCAACCAGCGTATCCAGCTTATCCGCCAGCGACACCGCCACGGTCACCGGTGCGGTGGGGACCTCGTCGCCCTGCCCCACTGGCTTGTAGTGATCGCGGATTGCGTCGGCCACCGCATCGGGCAGACCCTCGGCGCGGGCATAGTAACCGCCCATAAGGCCCTGTAGCTCGGGGAACTCGCCGACCATCTCGGTGACGAGATCGGCCTTGCACAGCCGCGCGGCCTGTTCGGCCATGTCCGGGTCCGCGCCCTTGACGATCCCTTCCTCGCACAACCATCGCGCCAGCTTGGCCACCCGCTCGACCTTGTCGGCAACCGTGCCCAGCTTTTCGTGGAAAGTGATCCGCTCCAGCTTCGTCGCCTGATCGGCCAGCTTCGTCTTGAGGTCCTGCTCCCAGAAGAACCGCGCATCGGAGAGCCTTGCAGCGAGCACCTTGCGATTGCCTGCGACAATCGCTTCGCCACCATCCGCCGCCTCGATATTGGCCGTGCAGACGAAGACATTCGCCAGCTTGCCCTGCCCAGAGCCGTCAGACTCCTCGCAGACGAAATACTTCTGGTTCACCCGCGCGGTGAGCTGGATGACCTCGGGCGGGACATCGAGATAGGCCTCGTCGAACCTGCCGAGCAGCGGCACCGGCCATTC
>JAGREJ010000103.1:0-330 GCA_020446595.1 Novosphingobium sp.
GTGGAGCCCGGACTTTCCTCGGCACTGCAAGCTTTTGGGCAAGCAATGACGCGGCCGCCCGGCTCCCCGGCACAGGCCCTATCTAGCATTGCCGGTGTCGCGTTCCAGCAAAAGTTCGAACAGCAGTGCGCCGCATTGGCCGTCCACTTCGCCGTCGATCCGGTGCGGACGCCAACGGCGCTGGAAGGCGCGCACCGCCGCGCGCCCATCCGAGATGTCGTAGCCATAGCGTTCGAGCGCGAGGTGGAAGGCCGCCGGGTTGTCGTAGAACAGCGTCATGCGCGGCTTGGGGGTCGCCATGGCGAGGCGAAGCTGGGCCAGCCGCTCCCA
>JAGREJ010000103.1:401-3567 GCA_020446595.1 Novosphingobium sp.
CGTCATATCGCTCGACGATGTCGGCCAGCAGCGGCATCAACGCGATCATCTGGTCGTCGGTGAACGGCACGTAACCCCACTCGTGACCGGGATTGACCAGTTCGATCCCCACGCTTGCCGAATTTACATCGGTAATGCCGCGCCAGTAGGATTTCCCCGCGTGCCAGGCACGCCTGTCTTCCGGCACAAGGCTGGTAACGGTCCCGTCGGTATCGATCATGTAGTGTGCGGAAACCTTGGCCTCGGGGTCGCACATGCGCTCGAGCGCCTCCTGCGCGGTCTTCATCCCGGTATAGTGCAGCACCACCATCGAGACAGGGAGCATGCGCTCGTCATGGTTGGGCGATTCGACCGTACGGTGGACCAGCCAGGGCGTCATGGCATCGGTCCGTCATCCACCCAGCGGCAATTCCGCGCCCAGCACAAGCGCGTCTTCCCCGGCGATTTGCCGGATCGCTCCGCCCAGCGACGTCGCCAGATTGCGGACCATGGCGGCAGGAGCGGTCCGGCTCGAGAGCTCGTGCGCCGCAAGCGTGCCATCAAGCGCGTGCCCGATGGCGGGATCGAAGGCGACTTTCGTTCCGCTCGCGCGCACCACCAGTTCGCTCGCCGTCTCGCCCATGGCCGCCGCGATGTCGATGGTGCCACCACGCACCAGTGCGTCGATCGCCATCAAGGCAAAGTTGAGCAGGATCTTCACCGCGGGTTTCGGCAGGCTGTCGCCCGAAAACTGCCAGTTGACCTCGATCCGCCCGTTGTTGGCTGCCAGCGCATCGACCACCGCGCGGGCATCGTCGAGCGGCACCATGTCTCCGAAACCGCCCGCCGCGCCGAAGGCGAGCCGGAAGAACTTGAGCTTGTCGGTCGATATGCGCGCGCTCTGTTCAAGCAGTTCGAGGCAACGCTGGCGCATCTCGGGATCGGTTTCCTCGGCCAGCAGTTCGAGGCCATTGGTCAGCGCCCCGACCGGGCTCAGGAGGTCATGGCACAGGCGCGAGCACAGCAGACTGGCAAGATCGAGCGAACTGGTGCTGGACATCGAGCGGCGTTTCCCCCTGCGGCTTCACGAACGGCTCTAGCCGCGCCGGATCAGGATTGAAATGGTTCAGATCAAATGGTGGCCAACCGGCTCGAACCCCTGCTCACTGTCGCGCCAGAACGTCACCTCGCCGCCCGCAACGATCGCCCATACCCGTCCATCGCCGCTCGCATGCTCGCAATCGGTGGCGCTGGGCACGGGATGACCATCGGGATGCGAATGGTAGTAGCCCAGTATATCCGGCCCGCCGTCGCGCGCGGCCTTGTGCGCGGCGAGCAGGGCATAGGGGTCGATCTCGAAGCGGCGGGTGCGATCATCGGCCACATTGGCGGCGGGCTGCACCAGCGCGATCCGCTCCCCGTGACCCAACAGCAAACCGCAGCATTCCTCAGGCGCGGCCTGCGCGGCTTCTTCGAGCAGCGCTGCCACAACGTCTCCCGAAA
Organism: Novosphingobium sp.; assembly: GCA_020446595.1. GTDB lineage: Bacteria > Pseudomonadota > Alphaproteobacteria > Sphingomonadales > Sphingomonadaceae > Novosphingobium. The sequence continues at coordinate 1,884 of JAGREJ010000103.1, forward strand.
CGACCAAACCCGTTCGTGCTGAGCCTGTCGAAGCACCGTTCTTTGCCTTTGCGAGCATCGAAATCTCGTCCCAATCGCCCCGTATCAGCGCCATCTTCTTCTTACGCGACCAGCCCTTGATCCGTTGCTCGGCCTCCAGCGCCTCGATACGCGTCGGAAACTCCTGAGACCACACCAACTCCACCGGCAACCTTGCGCTGGTGAAGCCTTCGATCAATCCCCCTTGATGTTCGCTGATCCTCTTTTCGAGGTCATCAGTGTGGCCTGTGTAGTAGGCGCCGCCCCGGCAATGCAGCATGTAGGCCCAGAAACTCATGCGGCGTGGCTAAAAGAAGTACGGCCCTTCGACAAGCTCAGGGCGAACGGGATATTGATTGCGGAAATGCAGCCCCCACATCCTAGCCATGTCCGGGGGGGAACGCATCATTGAAGGCACGTTCGGTGAAGATCGCGCCGGTCAGCGGCTCGACAAGGCGCTGACCGAGGCAAGCGGCCTCTCCCGCCAGCGCGTGCAGGCGCTGATGGCCGAAGGCCGGGTTGCGCTGGGCGGAAACCCTGTCAGCCAGACCTCTCTCAAGCTCACCGGCGACGAGGCATGGAGCATCGCCATTCCCGAAGCCGCGCCAGCCGAAGCGCAAGCGCAGGACATTCCGCTCGTCATCGTCCATGAAGACGACCACCTGATCGTCGTCGACAAACCCGCGGGCCTCGTCGTCCACCCGGCGGCGGGCAATCCCGACGGCACGCTGGTCAATGCCCTGCTGCACCACTGCAAGGGACAGCTTTCGGGAATCGGCGGCGTCGCCCGGCCCGGTATCGTCCACCGCATCGACAAGGACACCTCGGGCCTGCTGGTGGTCGCCAAGACCGACAAGGCCCACGAAGGGCTTGCCGCGCAGTTCGCCGATCATTCGATAGAACGCGCCTATCGCGCCGTGGTCGCGGGTCGTCCCGCCCCGCCCGCCGGAACCGTGACCGGGGCAATCGGGCGCTCCAGTCGCGACCGCAAGAAGATGGCCATCGTCGAAGAGGGCCGCGGCAAGCACGCCGTCACGCATTACCGCACGATCAGGCCGCTCGGAGAGGCGAGCCTTGTCGAATGTCGGCTGGAAACAGGCAGAACCCACCAGGTGCGCGTTCACATGTCGTCAATCGGCCACCCGCTATTGGGAGATCCTGTCTATGGACGCTCCTCTTCCCGCTTTCGCCCTGCCCTTTCCGCCGCGCAATTTGCGCGTCAGGCGCTCCATGCGGCGGAGCTTGGCTTCATCCATCCCGTGACACAGGAGAGGCTCCATTTCGTCAGCGAAATGCCCGCAGACATGCGGGAATTAATCGACGCACTCGATCACTGATATGAGCGATTTTAGTAGCAATTTTTGCACATTTATGCTAGGAAAACTGCGTGGCCAGCGAATCCGGACGCCGCACAAGGGTCCGCACCCGCCGGTCGACACAGAAAGGACATTAAATCAATGACCCAGCGTAACCTGCCGGCCGTTCCGTCCCTTGGTGGCGAGCAGAGTCTCAACAGGTATCTCACTGAAATCAAGAAGTTTCCGGTCCTGACCCCCGAGCAGGAATACATGCTCGCCAAGCGTTATCAGGAACATGAGGATCCGGAAGCCGCCGCGCAACTGGTCACCAGCCACCTGCGCCTCGTCGCCAAGATCGCGATGGGCTA
>JAGREJ010000104.1:0-8903 GCA_020446595.1 Novosphingobium sp.
AGCGCGCTGTAGGCGATCACATCGGCCACGACCTGCACCACGATCACCGCGCCAACGCCCCACAGATAGGCAGGGTGGATCCTGCCGTCGCGGCGCAGGTCACGGATCATGCCGATAACCGGCCAGATCAGGGTGACCGCCATCATGATCCGCCACGCGTGGGGAATCACCAGCGGGAGCGGCAACAGCCTGCCAAGGCCCGGTCCGGTGAGGAAGGACATAGCCACCAGCATAAGTCGTCTGTGCCAGCCGATATGACGCTGGCAACGCAGCGCCACGACGACAAGCGCCGCGAACAGGATGAGCAGCAGCGAATTGCTGACGATGAATTCGTTCTGGTCGAAAAAGAACGGCCCGCCTGCCCGCCGCATCGAGGCGATCATCATGGCCAGGCCCATCAGCACCATCAGCGGCGCCCAAACATAGCCCAGCCGCCCCAGCGAGCGATGCAGGGCGACGTTACCCGAGGCGATCGACCATGCCTGCGCGCAATAGAGCGCGACCCAGCCGAAGAAGACGCCCGCGTGCATGTGATAGACTGCCGGAACCGCAAAGGTCGAACGGCCCATCGCAAGGTTCATCGCGAAACCGGCAAAGATCGTGACGGACATGAGCGCCGCCATGACAAGATAAAAGCCGCGGCTGTCGCTGGTGCCCAATTGCCTGCCGTGCCCGAAGGTGGTCGCCATGGCGAGTCTCCCCATGCCCCAATCGGGAAGACTGATACGCCTCGATTTGACCCGATGGAAGCGGGATTCAGCTTGCCGGGGCTTCCCCGTCCAGCAGCACTTCGACTGTCACATCCTTGACCCCCGCAGCCTCAAGCGGAATCGCGAGGTTCTGGCGCACGGCATCCCTCGCGGCGGAGCGCGCCAGACCGGTCAGCACCGGATTGACCGCCTGTTCGAGCGCCAGTTTTTCGGCGGCCTGCGTGTTCTTGCGGCTGAGGCTGTCCTGCGCGTCGCGGCTGATCCACACGCCTTCGCGCAGGTATTGCGCGCGCGCCTCGTCGAGATTGGGCTTGCTTGCCTTGAGCGGCGGAAGACGGACCGTCAGCACCTTCTTGTCCGCGTCCCATTCGAGCCGCGAGGCGTCCATCTCCGACAGATCGAGCGTATAGTCGACCCGCGCCGGGATCACCGCGACCTGCCGCGAATTGACGAGGCCGAGCAGGCGGCTGTCTTCCGCCGAGACGACCGGCGCAAGTTCGGCGCTGAATACGGTAAGCTTGTTCTGCTTTTCGAAAGCGGTGAGGGTTGCCGCGACCGGATCGCCCACGTCGCTCTCTCCGAATGCCTTCATGCCCAGCCATGCGGCAAGCGCGATCAGGCCGATGACGATCAGCCACGGCACCGCTTGCACGCGGGCGAGGTTCATTTGCGGCGGTTCGGGTGTCGGCTCGGGCGGGGGCGGCGTGCTTACAGGATCGTCCATTGGTCCTCGCTCCTTGTGGCCTTGCCCTTGCGTTCGAGGTCGATGAGATGCGCGAGGACCGATCGTTCGGCGGCGGGCCACAGCCCCTTGTCGACGCCCTTGTACATCTGCGGCACCATGTCGGGGATTGAGGTCACGCCTTCGCCCATCAGCCGCAGGATCTGGTTCTCGCGCTGGCGGCGGTGGCCGATCAGCCCGCGGATGAACTGGCTGGTCTTGTCGACCTGTGGGCCATGTGCCGGGAAATAGACCTTGTCCTCGCGCTCGTAGAGCTTGGTCAGGCTTTCCATATAGGCGGTCATGTCGCCATCTGGTGGCGAGACGACGGTGGTCGACCAGCCCATCACGTGATCGCCGGTAAACAGCGCGTCGGAACCGTTCAGGGCGTAGCACAGGTGGTTCGAGGTGTGGCCGGGCGTGTGCACGGCTTGCAGCCTCCAGCCATCACCTCCAATGTCATCACCGTCGCTCATCACCCCGTCGGGCTTGTAGCTGTCATCGAACGAGGCGTCCGCGCGCGGACCATCGTCCGTCAGCGAAAACGGCGAGCAGCCATGGATCGGCGCGCCGGTGATCTCGGCCAGCTTTGCGGCGGCGGGCGAATGGTCGCGGTGTGTGTGGGTGCAACAGATCGCGACGACCCTGGCCTGGCCGATGCCGTCGACCAGCGCCCCAATGTGATCGGCATCGTCGGGGCCGGGATCGATCACCGCCAGCTCTTGCTCGCTGCCGACAAGATAGCTCTGGGTGCCGGAATAGGTGAAAGCCGAGGGGTTGCGTGCCAGAACCCGCCTAATGAAAGGCGCGACCGGCTCTGCGAAGGCATAGGGCGGCTTGTCTGTGTCGGTTTCCATGGCAATGATATGCGCCGCGCGCGCGGCGATGTCGAGCCGCAGGCGCGGGAGACGAATGGAGATGGGATGTCAGTGTCGAGCGATGTGATCCTTGTGATCGATGCAGGCACGACCTCGACCCGTGCGCTTGCCTTCGCGCCCGATGGAACGGTGCTGGCGGTCTCGCAGGCGGAAATCACGCAGCATTATCCGCGCCCCGGCTGGGTCGAACACGATGCCGACGAAATCTGGCACCTCACGCTGGCGGCGATGCGTGACGTGGTTGCCGGGATCGGCGGGACCGACCGGATCGCGGCCATCGGCATTACCAACCAGCGCGAGACGGTCGTCGCCTGGGATCGTTCGACCGGCAAGCCGCTGGCAAGAGCAATCGTCTGGCAGGACCGGCGCACCGCCGATGTCTGCACCATGCTGCGCGAGGCGGGTCACGAACCGGAAGTGCAGGCGAAGACCGGGCTGCTGCTCGACCCCTATTTCTCGGCCAGCAAGATGCGCTGGCTGATCGACAACGAGCAGGAGGTCGGCGAAGCGGCGCGCGCCGGGCGGCTGGCGCTTGGCACCGTGGAGTCGTGGCTGGCCTGGAACCTGACTGGCGGCGCGCATGTCTCGGATGCCAGCAATGCGAGCCGAACGAGCCTTCTGCCGCTTGCGGGCGCGACATGGGATGAGGGCCTGTGCGATCTGTTCGGGGTGCCCGCTGGCGCGCTGCCACAGGTGGTCGATACCCACGGCGAGCTGGGAATGACCGCTTCAGAGATACTGGGCCGCGCCATTCCGATCACCGGCATGGCTGGAGACCAGCAGGCCGCGACCGTAGGGCAGGGGTGCCTCTCGCCCGGACAGACCAAGGCGACCTACGGGACCGGGGCCTTCGTGCTGACCAATATGGGCAGCGAAGCACCGGCCTCGCAAAACCGCCTGCTGGCGACCGTGCTGAGCCAGCAGCATGGCGTGCGCTCCTATGCGCTGGAAGGCTCGATCTTCGTGGCGGGAAGCCTCGTCAAGTGGCTGCGCGACAGCCTGGGAATCATCGACAGTGCCGACGAAACCGAAGCACTGGCCCGTTCGGTTGCGGACAGCGGCGGCGTTGTCATCGTGCCCGCGCTGTCAGGGCTTGGCGCGCCGCACTGGCGGCCCGAAGCAGGCGGTGTGATCTCGGGACTGAGCTTCTCGACCGGGCGCGCGCAGATCGCCCGCGCCGCGCTCGAAGCCATGGCGCACCAGACGCACGACCTTGCGGACGCCTTTGCGGCGGATGGTGCGCGCTGGACCGAACTGGCCATCGATGGCGGTATGAGCGCGAACGACTGGATGGCGCAGGACATTGCCGACGTGACCGGTGTGCCGGTCGCGCGCCCGGAGATGGTCGAGACGACCGCGCTGGGCGCGGCCAAGCTGGCGGCGGCGGGATGCGGAATGCACGCGTCGCTTGAGGACGCCAGTGTCAGGATGCGCGGCGCCTTGTCGCGCTTCGATCCACAGATGGCTGACGGGGTGCGGGTCGCGCGCCTCGCCGCATGGCAAGCGGCGATGGCCGCAGTGTGACGAACGGACGCTCGCCCGAAGAAGTGGCGGCGAAGGCTCTACGCCCGGTTCTGTACGCGCCAGCGCAGGGCTTCCAGCGCGCTCGGCGGATGCGGCGGGGTCTGCCGCCACTCCGTGTCGAGCCGCATCAGCCGCCGGTAGAACCGTTCGGTTTCGGCCACCAGTTCTCGCGTTTCCGGGGGGAGCAGGGCAATATTATCGGGCTCCGGGCCCTTGAGATTGCGCGACAGTTTGCCGTGGCGGCGAAGCTGATAGTCGGTCAGTTCGCCCGTGAAATAGGAACGCTGATTCAGCAACCATGCAAGGGCGTGCATGATCCGGGTCGTCGTGCGCAGGCCCTCGCAGGACAAGGCGATACGCACCAGATCCTCGTCGTCGCCGGGCAGATCCGTCCTGTTGGACAGCGCGAAGGCCGCGCGCACCTCGTCCGCGAGCACAAGTGCCTCGCAGTACAGCCCCTCCACGATCTGGGGGTTTATGCTCGCCGGTTCGCCCATCCCGGTCGCACTATTGCGGAACCGGCGACGGGCGCAACCGGCGCAGGCTCAATCGGGCCACCCGATTTTCAACTGTCCGAAAGCGGCACGTTTTTTCAGGTCGCGGTCAGGCGATAATATCGGGAATCAGGTAGTCCTCGATCCGGGCGATCTGGTCCTTGAGCAGCAATTTGCGCTTTTTCAGGCGGGCGATCTGAAGCTGGTCGGTCGATCCCGAGGCCTCGAGCGCATCGATCGCCGCGTCGAGATCGCGATGCTCGATCCTGAGCGCGCCGAGGCGCTTGCGCATTTCTTCTTCGGTCACGCCTGACGAAGCCTCTTGGAGCCGTGCCGGGCCAATAAGGCAGGCAATCCGGCGCGGCAATACCGCGTCTTGTCGCAACCTTTATCCACAGGCCCGTAGAGGTCTTCGCAATTTTTGCGGATTATGTTTGAATGGTTCTTGCGCCGGACATGCCTTGTCGAGTCGGCAGGAAGGTTCGGCCTCAACCAAAGGAGGACCATCCATGGATAGTTCGCATCTCAGCGCCCTCGAACTCAAGCATGCCGGCATCGAGCGCCAGCTTCACGAAGAGTTGAACCGACCGCTGCCTGACGATGCAATTCTCCAGGATCTCAAGAAGCGCAAGTTGCGGATCAAGGAACAGATGCAACGACATTGACGCATTGGATTTCCTGAAGGGCGCATCGCGCCTGCGCGTTTCCAAATTTGCTGCCTTGCGCTAGAATTGCCCTATGGACAGTTCGGCAATCGCGGCATCGCGAAACATCCTCACGCGCCTTCACGAAGTGATGGCCTCGCGCAGCCCCGCGCAGGTCAAACTGAACACCGTGGTGGAAGTGATTGGCGAATGCCTCGATAGCGAGGTCTGCTCGATCTACCTGCTGCGCGAAGGCATGCTCGAACTGTTCGCTACGCGCGGCCTTGCGCAGGAGGCCGTGCACGTCACCCGGATGGGTATCGGCGAGGGTCTTGTCGGCACGATCGCGCAGGACAGCGAAACGCTCAACCTTGCCGAGGCGGCGGCCCATCCGGACTTTTCCTATCGTCCGGAAACGGGCGAGGACAAGTTCCATTCGTTCGCAGGCGTGCCCATCGTCCACCGCGAGCGCGTGGTCGGTGTCCTTTCGGTCCAGCACGTCGATCCGCGCCGCTATCAGGAAGTCGAGATCGAGACTCTCCAGACCGTGGCCATGGTCCTGTCCGAGCTGATCGCCAGCGCCGGCCTGATCGACGAGGAGGACCGGGGCGGCCCCGGCTCGGGCCAGTCGGGGCCTGAAGTGTTGCGCGGGCTGACGCTGGTGAAGGGCCTCGCCATCGGCAATGCCGTCTATCACCAGCCGCGCGTCACCATCGAACATGTCGTCGCCGAGAATACCGAGGCGGAGCGACAGCGGGTGCTGCTCGCCTTCGACCGGATGCGCGAACAGATCGACAAGATGGCGAATCAGGCCGAATTCGGCGTGGCGGGCGAGCATGTCGAGGTTATCGAGACCTACAAGATGTTCGCGTACGACGAGGGCTGGGCGAGGCGGATCAACGAGGCGATCGATTCCGGTCTTACCGCCGAGGCCGCGATCGAGCGCGTGCAGCAGCATACCCGCATGCGCATGCGCCAGATCGACGACCCGCTGCTGGCGGACCGGATGCACGATCTGGAAGACCTCGCCAATCGCCTGCTGCGCATCGTATCCGGTCAGTTGGGCACCGCCGCTAGCAAGGGCCTGCGCAGCGACACGGTGCTGATCGCGCGCAATCTCGGTCCGGCGGAACTGCTCGAATACGACCGGCGACGGCTCAAGGGCGTGATCCTCGAGGAAGGATCGCTCACCAGCCATGTGGTGATCGTCGCGCGGGCCATGGGCATTCCGGTGCTGGGGCGGGTGCGCGGCCTGCGCGGTCTGGTGCGCGAAGGCGAGGAACTGCTGCTCGACACCGAACAGGGCACGGTAACGGTTCGTCCGATCCCGGCCATGATCGAGAGCTTCGAGGCGCGCACCGCCCGCTATCGCGAGCGGCAGGCTGCCTATGCGGCGATGCGCGATGTCGAACCGGTCAGCAAGGACGGGCAGCGCATCACCGTCATGATCAATGCCGGCCTACGCGAGGACATCGCCAACCTGAGCCTGACCGGCGCCGACGGAATCGGCCTGTTCCGAACGGAATTCCAGTTTCTCGTTTCGGCGACCCTGCCCGCGCGCGAACGTCAGACCCGGCTCTATCGCGAAGTGCTGGACGCGGCTGGCGACAAGCCGGTGGTGTTCCGCACGGTCGATATAGGCGGCGACAAGTCGCTGCCCTACCTGCGCCAGGAAGACGCTGAGCTGGAGGAAAACCCGGCCCTGGGCTGGCGGGCGCTGCGCCTCGCGCTGGAGCGCGAAGGCCTGCTGAAAGTGCAGGCGCGGGCGCTGCTCGAAGCGGCGGCTGGACGCACGCTCAATGTCATGTTCCCGATGGTGAGCGAGGCATGGGAGTTTGACGCCGCGAAGGCGCTGTTCGACACGCAGATCGATTTCCTGCGCAGGCAGAAGAAGCCCCTGCCGGAAAAAGTGCGCTTCGGCGCGATGCTCGAAGTGCCTTCGCTGGCCGAACAGCTTGACCTGATCGCGCCGAACATCTCGTTCCTGTCGATCGGCACCAACGACCTGACTCAGTTCCTGTTCGCGGCGGATCGGGCCAATCCCAAGCTGGCCGAACGCTATGACTGGCTCAGCACCTCGATCCTGCGGTTCCTGCGGCGCGCCGTGAATGCGGTGCGCGACTTTCCGATCGACATCGCCGTATGCGGTGAGATGGGAGGACGGCAGCTTGAGGCGATGGCGCTCATCGGCCTCGGGATCCGGCGGCTCTCGATTACCCCAGCTTCTGTCGGCCCTATCAAGCAGATGGTCTGCACGCTGGACGTGTCCGCAATCGAAAAGGCGATGGCAAGCTGGCTGGCCGTTCCGCCGCCCAACATGCGCGAGGCGCTTGCGCAATGGGCGAAGGCGCATGGCATCGCGCTGGACTGATCGATCCGGCGCGGCTTGGCCACGTCCTGACATAAATGCGGCAAATTCGCCTGCTAACCTAGGTTCTCAAATTTGACTTCGAGTCTTTTGGCCTCTCTTGTGAGCGCGAAGTCAAAGCGCGCGTCGGCAGGTTCTGGATTGGGATGGCGAACGAGGACGATCAGCACGATACGCTGCCATTGCTGACGGCGGGAGAGCAGTTGCGCGAGGCGCGCATCGCCGCTGGTCTGGACCTTGAAGAGATCGCAGCCCGCACGCGCGTGTCGCGGCGTCATCTCGAGGCAATCGAACAGAGCCGCTACTCGCAACTGGCCAGCCGCACCTATGCGGTCGGCTTCAGCCGGTCATACGCCAGGGCTCTCGGTCTCAACGAGGACGCAATCGTGCGGAGCGTGCGCGACGAGCTGGCGCGGCAGGAGGAATTGCAGCCCAGGCAGTTGCGCGGCGATAACTTTGAGCCCGGCGATCCCGCCAGAGTGCCGTCATCGTCGCTCGCGTGGATGGCGGGCGGTGGCCTCATCCTGCTGTTCGCTCTGCTGTTCGTGTTCTGGCGCAGCTTTCTGTCTCCGGCGGGGTCGATGCCCGATCTGGTGAAGGAAGAGCCGCGGGCGGCAAGCCAGGGCACGCCGGTGGCAAAGAAGACGCCTGCGCCGTCAAAGCCCGCTCCCGCGACCGGCACGGTCCGCCTGACGGCCATGGAGGACGGTGTCTGGATCAAGGTGACCAATGCTGCGGGCGATCAGCTGTTCCAGAAGATCCTTGCTCTCAACGAAACCTATACCGTCCCTGCCGGTGCCGAAGGCGCGATGCTGTCCACGGCGCGACCCGATATTCTGAAAGTGACGGTTGGCTCACGGGTGCTCGGTCCGCTGCGCCCGCAAATGGAGGTGGTGCGCGATGTTTCGCTTGCGCCTGCAAGCTTGCAGGCCGCGCCTGCGGGAGCGCCGGAGCCTGCGGTGACGGGCGGCGGCGGCGAAACTTCCACGGTTTCGGACCGGTAGAAACTCGACAGGCGCGGCCTGCTTGGGCAAGTTTAGTCCCATGCGCTCGGTTCGCGGCTTGTGCCCGGTCGGAACGCACATGCGACGGGAAAGTTGAGGAGATCGGGAACGATGTTGGCCAGGATCGCGCGGACGGGACGCAATCGTCCGGCCTCGCTGCTGATTGTCGCCGCTCTGCTGGCTGGTTCGGCCGGTGCGGTTGCCGCGCAGGACGCGGGCTCTGAAGTCCGGCTGCGCAAGATTGAATCAGAAGTCAGGGCATTGCAGCGCAAGGTCTTTCCTGGCGGCGACGAGCGGTTCTTCAAGCCCGAGGTCTCGACCGGTGCTTCCGGCGATACCGGGGCAACCACGCCGTCGACCTCCGCCGTGACCGACATCCTCACCCGCATGGACGCGATCGAGGCGCAGCTTGCCCGTCTGACCGGCCAGGTCGAGGAGAACGCCAACCGCATCGGCGTGCTGGAAGATCGCGCGGGTATTGCGCGACCCACACCGGCGCCATCGGCAGGAACGGCCTCGACACAGACACCCGCCACCGGAACGTCCAGCCCAGCGCCTGC
>JAGREJ010000104.1:8965-12717 GCA_020446595.1 Novosphingobium sp.
CAGGCCAACCTCAATGCGATGACTGGCGGGGCGTCGGCAAAACCGGCCTCCTCGCCGTCCGCCAGCCGCCTCGCCGCCGTTCGCGCAATCGAAAAGCCGCAGACGGGCGATCCCGGTGACGACGAATACAGTTATGGTTTCCGGCTGTGGGATGCGAAATTCTATCCTGAAGCGCGTCAGCAGCTGAAGATGTTCGTGGAGAAATATCCGCGTCATAGCCGCACCAGCTTTGGCCGGAACCTGCTGGGCCGCGCCTTCCTCGACGATGGACAACCGACCGAAGCGGCCAAGTGGTTCCTCGAGAATTACCAGACAGACAAGCGCGGCGCGCGCGCGCCTGACAGCCTGCTGTTTCTGGCCGAGTCGATGAAGAAGCTGAAAGACGACAAGCGCGCGTGCATTGCGCTGGCGGAATTCAGCGAAACCTATGCGGCGGAAGCCGCTGGGCGGCTTAAGAGTGATTACAATGACACCCGCCGGGGTCTGTCCTGCCCGAGTTGATCTCCCGCCCGCCGACGGCGAGCCGGTAGGGAAATTCGCCCGAACGCTGGCGCGGATCTGGCCCGAAGGCATAGCAGGTTCGCAGGCGCGGCTTGGCCTCGCCGTAAGCGGCGGGCCGGATAGCTGCGCGCTCCTGCTGCTTGCCGCCACTGCCTTGCCGGGCCGGATCGCGGCGGCGACGGTCGATCACGGCCTGCGCGCCGAAAGTGCGGCTGAGGCACAATTCGTAGCGGACCTGTGCGCCTTGCTGAAGGTCGATCATGCCGTGCTGGCGGTATCAGTGGGGCAGGGCAATGTGCAGGCCGAGGCCCGGATCGCCCGCTATCGCGCGCTCGCGGGCTGGGCGAAGCAGACCGGCCTTGCCGCTCTGGCGAGCGCCCACCATGCCGACGATCAGGCCGAAACGCTGCTGTTGAGGCTCCGCCGCGCCAGCGGCGTTGCCGGACTTGCGGGTGTGCGCGAGCGGGGCCAGGTGCCCGATAGCGACCTGCCGTTGCTCAGGCCGCTGCTGGATTGGCGCCGGGACGAACTGGCGCGGATCGTCGAGGCGGCAGGCGTCGAGGCGGTGGCCGATCCAAGCAATCTGGACGAGCGGTTCGACCGGGTGCGGCTGCGCAAGGCGCTGGCAGGGACGGACTGGCTCGATCCGCTGGCCATGGCGCAGAGCGCCGCCAATCTCGCCGATGCCGACGAGGCGCTGGACTGGGCCGCGCGACGCGAATGGGACGAGGCGGTGCACAGCGATCCGCCCGGACTGGTCTACAGGCGAACGGCCCCGCGGGCGGTCGCCTTGCGTGTGATCGCGCGAATCGTGCGCGAACTGGACGGGACCGAGCCGCGCGGCGGACAAGTGGCCAAGCTGTTCGATTCGCTCGATTCGGGCCGGGCTGCCTCGATCGGATCGCTGGTCGCGCGTCCGGACGGCCATGGCTGGCGCTTTTGCGCAGCCGAAAGGGAACGTCGAAGCTGAGCCGACCGCACCTTAAACCACTAATTTTTTGAGATTAATTGCTCGGGCGAAGCAATCCAGGGTGGCCCGTAATTACCCTGGATTGCTTCCCCCGGCAATCCGACCGTTAGGCCGAATTGAATCCCGATCAGGTCAAGGGGGCCGGGATTAACGTAAGCTGTATGAACAGCCTGAGTCGTTGGCTATCACGATTCGACAAGAGAGTCACCGGTTTTGACCATCTTGCCACGGGTGATGAAAACACGGTCGCCGATCTTGGTCGTAGCGAAGACCTTGGCGGCAAAGGATTCGGGCATTCCGATGCAGCCGTGGCTTGCATAGCCCCACTCGACCTCGCTGGCGTGGAGCGTGATTCCGTCGTCGGTCAGACGCTGCATGTATGGCATTTCGGCGTCATAGAGATTGGACACGTGGTGCCGCTTCTTCTGGGTGATCGGGAATACCCCCAGCGGCGTGGGCTTCTCCTCGGTTCCCAGCAGGACGGCGGTAGCCCCAATCTCGTAGCCCGAACGGAAGATCGAAAGCACTCTGGCGTCGAGATCGACGGTAATGACGATCGGGCCGTCCTTGGGCGCGCCCTCCTCGTTCCAGTGCCATTCGCCGTATTTGATCGGCCCCTCGATGGGCAGGATACGCTTGATGACGAACCGCTCGTCGACAGGCTTCTTTGCCGCGACGGCCTGCTTGGCGGGCTTGGGATCGACCGTGGCGGCCTTTGCCGGTTCGGCAACCGCCGTGGCAGCGGGCTCGTCGGCCAGCAGCATGGCCGCGGCAACGCCGGTCAGGCCCAGGAATGCCGCGCCCAGTAGCATCTGTCCTTTGCTGACCTTGTTCATCCCGATTTCCGCTTCGTCCTGTCAGGCATTATCGCGCAAGTGGGTGCGTCGCGCCAGTGTTCCGGCGCAGCCCGTCCCACGCAGGGACCATGCCCCCGCGAAGGTTAAGGGCGCGGTAAGACTGCCGCCACTCACCCATGCGCGCCAAAAGTGTTGGCAATGGCGGTGGCGATACGCAGCGAAAGCGCCTGTGCCCGCTCGATCGGATCGATGAACATGCGGTGGATCTCGTCATAGCTGGTCGCGCCCTCGTCGGGGTATTCGCTGGGCTCGGAAACGGAGAAATCGGAGATCAGGGGGAAATGCGTCGGGAAGGCCCGGCGAAGCTGTGCCAGCGCGTCTTCGATGCGCAGGGTAAAGACCATTTCCAGCACGTCTTCTCGGCTGATGTCGTTGGCCCGGCTGAAGGCGGGAACCATCACGGCGCGCAGGAACATGTGCTTGAACAGCGCGAGGCGCAGCGATTGCAGCACGCCAAGGCTGCGGCGCGTCTCCTCGCGGCCTTCGCGGTTCCCCTCGTCAGGGACCAGATCCAGCAGATGGTGGAGATTGAGCGAATCGACCCGCAGCCGCGAGGCGAGGCGCCGGAACACACCGGCGCGATCGTCCTTCGTGAGGTGCTCGGCAAGCGTCAGACAGGCCTCGGCGATATGCTGTTCGTTGCCGCGATAGGGGCGGGTCGCCCAATATGCGGAATTGAACAGCTCGCCGAATGCGGCCACGGTCTTGATGCTGGCAAGCGCATTGGCCTCGCCCGCAAGCCGCATCAGTTGCTTGCCGCGTTCGCTCTCGTTCAGCAGTTCGGCGATGCTTTCGCGGTTACCTTCGGCCGCCGTGCCGAGACCGGCGATGACATTGAGCGGATAGCCGAGCTGCTGGAGGATCGCGTTGTGCGGGATCGCCCGGATCTGCCTCAGGCTCATCTCGCGGTCGGATGCGAGGTCGGACTGGCGGCGCGATTTGCGGCTGCCGGTGTCGTTGAGCAGGCCGAGGCCGAAGGCGGTAATCGCGCGGGCATAGGTGCGGCTGGCAAGGAATTCTGACTGGACCCGGCGGATCGCCCGGTAATAGTCGAGGCTGATGTCGGTGCGCCGGTAGAACGGATCGGTCGGCGCGTCGGCATCGGCCTGCCAGGGCGGCATTTCGGCGAAACGGGTCAGCGTGGCCAGCGCCAGTTCGGGCGAGCCGAAGAACAGGTAGCCATCGCCTCCCTGAAAGCTGACTTCCGGCTCCAGCCGGATCCCGGCGCGCACGAAGCGCCGCCTTGCCCAGGGCGACATCGGCCAGTCCATCCGGTCCGCGAAGCTGGACGGGTGCGCGCCGCGACCCATCGATTCGCCGTGGGTATTGAAGATTAGCGCGGCGACATCGGTGAGCCCGTTGGCGACCATGGCTTCGGCAAGGCGGCCATGCAGGCGTTCGATCGCCAGCGCGGCCGGGATCTG
>JAGREJ010000104.1:12868-15158 GCA_020446595.1 Novosphingobium sp.
ACCTTGTCGTCGATACCGAACATGCGGGCGAAGTAGAGCGCGGCGAGCACGGTCGTCGGCTGCTCGCATTCGGCGATCAGCATGCGGATCGGCGTATCGGCGTCGATGTGGTGGAGAATCTGCGCCATGGCCAGGAACTGGCGCACCGCCGAGCTGTTCTCGATGGCGAGCGCGGCGAAATTGGCGCGCAGCGGCCTCGCCTCCGCGAGCAGTTCGCGCATTTTCACCAGCGCGGCCTGACTGGCGAGATTGAGCTTGCCCTGCGGGTCGATGCGGCGGCGGATGGCGTTCTCGATCTGCGAGCTGTTCACCCGGAAATGGATCCAGCCCATGCCGAGGCCGTCGGCGCGCATCGCCGCGGCGACCACCAGCAGCCGACGCGCCTTGTCGCTATCGGCATCGAGAGCCGCGGCCCCGATCTCGTCGATCACTTCTGCAAGGCTGACCAGCTTGTCGGGATGATCGGCGGTCAGGGCATTGGCCGCTTCGGACAGGTCCGCTGGATCGCTCAGATCGGCCGCGAAACGTTCGGCCATGGCGCGGCTCAGACTTGCGGCGCGTGCCAGCCGCTCTGCCAGATCGGGCATGTCCGCGCGCAGGTTCGCGGCATAGCGATCGAGGCGCATCGCCTTTTCCGACAGGCGATAGCGGATCGAGGTGGACCAGCCGATGTCGGTGCGCCCGTCCATGTCATAGCCGACCCAGGTCGCCAGTCGCACCGGCACCGGCTGGAAAGTCTTCCACTGGTCCGGCCAGCGCGCGGCTGTGATGGCCAGCAGCGTGTCGGACACTGCATCGCGCGCATCCTGAGCGCGGCCAAGCGCCGCCATGACGGCTTCGTGTTCGTAGTCGAGCGTTATCGTGTCGCGCGCGGCCGGCACCGTGCAGACCATCTCGGGCGACAGATCGCCGCTGCTCGCCGCTTCGGCCACCGATTCCGACTGCGCCTTGCTGAGCAGGAAAGTCGGGTGCGCGGTGAACACGACGTGGACAAGCGGGCGCTGCCAGTGTGCCGCGAAGTCAGCGAAGCTTTCCTCGTTTGCCAGCGCACGCAACCTCGCACCGTTCTCGGCGGGTGCCATCGGGCCGACCAGGCGCTGCAGGCGCGCAGCACGGGCGCGCAGTCCCTCGCATTCCAGCTCGGCGACCAGCCCATCGATAGCGTCGAGCGTCAGGTCTCCGCTTTCGAGCTGACGCGACAGCTCAAGACCGAGCTGGAACACCGGATTGTACAGGGGGGTCTGCGAAGTCAGGACATGCAGTTCGCCAAGGCGCGTTTCGAGATCGGCCACGCTGGTCATCGCTCGATTGCCTCCTCTGGTTCGTGAACTGACAGTCGCTCACCTCCGGCCGGGTCTCGATGTCCGGCTGTTTCGCGAATGCAGCATAGCCAATTCGCGTGCGCAGCGCCACAATGTTCGGGGCGCCGGCGGACTGACGGAATCGATTCACATGTCCGGCCCGAAGCTCTAAGAGGCGGCTCATGACCCTCGACGGCGCAAACCTGCTCGAACATCTCCAGACTCCCGCGATGATCGTCGCCAGGCGACTGGTGACTTTCGCGAACGCTGCCGCAAAAGAGCTGCTTGGCGCTCACATTGTCGGGCAGGACGTGCGGATCGCGATCCGCGATCCCGTCGCGATCGATCTGATTCTCGCCGATACCGGCGGAGTCGCGAATGTGCCGGGTCTGTCGATCGGCGGCAGCGTCTGGGAGATCGATTCGGTCGTGCTCGGGCCGGAGCAGAGGCTTGTCAGTCTGTATGACCGCTCGGTGCAATCCAGCGTGGCGCGCGCCCATGCCGATTTCGTTGCCAACGCCAGCCATGAACTGCGCACGCCGCTCGCGACGATCCTCGGCTATGTCGAGACTCTGATGAATCCCAAGGCGGGCGGCGATGAAGCGACGCGCGAGAAATTTCTCGACACGATCCGCCACGAGGCCATGCGGATGCAGGCGCTGGTGTCCGACCTGATGAGCCTGTCACGGATCGAGGCGAACAAGCATGAGGTGCCGGGCAACACCCTCGACGTGGTGATCCTGGTCAAGGAAGTGGCGGGAGAATTTTCCGCGACCTGCAATGTCAGGGTCGACGCCGATTGCGATACGGCGATGATCCGTGGCGACCGGGCGCAGATCGCCCAGGTACTGCGCAATCTGATCGACAATGCGGTCAAGTATGGCCGCAAGGGCGGGCTGGTGGAGGTTGTCGTCGAGGCGACGGATACCGGCTGGGTGCTGATCGCGGTGAACGACGAGGGCGAGGGCATCGCGCCGGAACACCTGCCG
>JAGREJ010000104.1:15221-19286 GCA_020446595.1 Novosphingobium sp.
CTCTCGATCGTCAAGCACATCGTCGAGCGGCATCGCGGCCGCTTCGACATCACCAGCAGGCAGGGCCACGGCACCACGGCCTCGCTGATGCTGCCTCTGCAACGAAACTGAGCCTGCCTGCCCGACGCTTATCCACAGTCACGAATCGGACTGTCACTAAACTGCAATCTAGCCGACATATTGGCGTCGCATATCGGTATAACCAGTGTCGTAGAGAGGCGTCATGTCCAGAACAATTCGCAGGGCGGCAAGCGTGGTCGCCGTGAGCGTGGCGCTCGGCTGGGTAGCCCCGGCCAGTGCGCAGACGGCCGCTTCGGTGTCGCAGGAGCTGGCACAAATGCGCGCCCAGATGGAAGCGATGGCTCGTCGCATCGACGAGCTGGAGGGGCAACTTGTGCAGGCCCGGTCGGAGGCGGGCAATGCCGCCGAGGCAGCCAACGAGGCGAAGGCGCTGGCAGTTGAGGCGAAGCAGGCTCCACCTGTTGAAGTCGCCTGGAAAGGCGCGCCGCAGTTCAGCGGCGAGGGCGGATGGAGCTTCAAGCCGCGCGGACGCTTGCAGGTCGATGCTGGCAGGGTCAGCCGCCCGGACGGCATTACCGACGCCGGTCTCGGCTTCGGCAGCGAACTACGCCGCGCCTATATCGGCTTCGACGGAACCTTGCCCGGCGGCTTCGGCTATCGCGCGGAAATCGACGTGGCTGGCAGCAGTGTCGAGATCACCGATCTCTACCTCACCTATGCTGCCTCGAAGGAATTGACGCTGACCGTCGGTCAGCACAAGCCGTTCTGGTCGATGGAAGAAATGGGCAGCGACCTGTTCACATCGTTCAGCGAGCGCGCGGCAATGAACACGTCGTTCGGTTTCGAGCGCCGCCTTGGCGCGAGCGCGACCTATTCCGACGGACCGCTCCTTGTTCAGGGAGGCGTCTTCACCGACAACGTCAGGGATCTCAACAACGACGAGGATAATTCCTGGTCGATCGACGGGCGCGCCGTTTTCTCGCCGAGGATTGGAGACGGTCTGCTCCATGTCGGAGGCTCGCTGCATTACAGCGAACTGAATGACGCCGCCGCCAGCGTTCGATATCGCGTGCGCCCGCTGGTCCACACCACAGACCTGCGCTTTATCGATACCGGTGCGATCGTGGCCACGTCCGAAACCGGTTACGGGCTCGAAGTGGCGTACCTTTCCGGACGCTTCCATGCCACCGGCGAGGCGCACTGGCAGAAGGTCGGCAGGGTCGGCGGACCCAATCCGACCTTCTTCGGCGGCTATGCCGAGGTCGGCTATTTCCTCACCGGCGGCGATACACGCACCTACAAGAACGGCGCCTATGACCGGGTCAAGCCGAAGAATCCCGTGAACAAGGGCGGTATGGGCGCTCTCGAGCTCAACCTGCGCTACGACCGGCTAGACCTGTCCGATGCCGGGATCGTCGGCGGAAAGCAGAACGGTTACCAGATCGCGCTGGTGTGGACACCGACCGACTATACCCGGTTCCTGCTGAACTACGGCCGGATGGAATATTCGGACGCCTTCATTCCTGCCGCGGGAGGCGATCGCAGCTACGGAGTCGATGCATTCGGCATGCGCGCGCAATTCGATTTCTAGGCTGGCTGGCGGGGCCTGGGGACGAACCGCCACAATGTAACATAACTGTAACAAAAGTGTCATCAAACGCCAATAGGAGCGCCCTAGTCGGCGGCGAAAGGGAACTGCGAATGTATGATTTCAAGACCACGGCATTCGTTGCCGTTTCGGCACTGGCTCTCGCCTCATGCGGTGGTTCGGGCGGCGGCGGCGGCGCGCGCGATTTTGTCCGCGCGGTCGGCTCCTCGACTGTCTATCCATTTGCCACGGCGGTAGCCGAAAAGGTCGCGGCCCAGGGCCTCAAGTCGCCGGTGATCGAATCGACCGGAACCGGCGCGGGCATGAAGCTCTTCTGCGCAGGCGTCGGTGCGGGACATCCCGACATCGAGAATGCATCGCGTCGCATGAAGGCCTCGGAGTTCGAGGACTGCAAGAAGAACGGCGTGACCGAGATCATCGAGGTGCAGGTCGGCATCGACGGGATTGCTTTTGCCGAGGCGATGGCAGGCCCGAACATGAAGCTGACCCCCGAGCATGTCTACAAGGCGCTCGCCGCCGAGCCTTTCGGCAAGCCGCAGACGGCGAAGAAGTGGAGCGACGTCGATCCGTCGCTGCCGAACGAGCCGATTCTCGTTTACGGCCCGCCGACGACCTCGGGCACGCGCGATGCGCTCAAGGAACTGATCCTCGAGGCAGGCTGCAAGTCCGATCCGGCCATGGCGGCGCTTAAGGACAGCGACAAGGACGCCTACGAGAAGACCTGCACCACGATCCGCGAGGACGGCGCCTATGTCGAAGGCGGCGAGAACGACAACCTGCTCGTCCAGAAGATCGCGCAGAACCCCAAGGCCATCGGCATCTTCGGCTTCTCGTTCCTCGAAGAGAACGCAGACAAGCTGAAAGGCGTGCCGATGTCAGGCGTTGTCCCGACCTATGCCTCGATCTCCGACTTCAGCTATCCCGGCGCTCGCCCGCTGTATATCTACGTCAAGAAGGCGCACCTCGGCCCGATCAAGGGGCTCAAGGAATTCATCGCCGAATGGCCCAATGCCTGGGGACCGGAAGGTTACCTGAAGAGCAAGGGCATGGTCATCTCGCCCGACAACGTGCGAGCCGAGAATGCGACTGTGATTTCCAGCCTGACGGTGATGGACGGCACGGGCCTCAAGTAATAATGCGAGCGCCGACATGATCCAGCTGGCCATCCTGTCGGCGCTTGCCGCCTTTGCCTTTATCGGCTGGTTCACGGCGCGCACGAAGGCGAGGCTGTTCGCACGGGACAAGATTTCGACCTGGTCCCGGCCCGAATATCACGCCGCCCACCTTGTCCTTTGGATCGTGCTGCCGGCCCTGCTTGGCTGGATGATCTGGAGCGCCATCGCGCCCTCGCTGGTCGATGCCGCGCTTCTGGGCCTTCCGGTCGCCCAGCAGCTTCCGGCATCGGAATTCGAGCGCGCCTCCCTGCTTGCAGAAGCCCGCGCGCTTGCGGCCAATCCCGACGCGGGGTCGTTCTACCCGCTGGCGCAGGAACTGGCCGGACCGATTCGCGAATTGCGCGCGCGCTACGACTTGATCGGGGCGGCGCTCGTCGCGATCCTGGCTTTTGCGGGTGGGGCCTGGGGATTCTCGCGGCTGCGCGCCGATTTTCCCGCGCGCACCTGGGTCGAGCGCGCCTTCATGCTGCTCCTGCTGCTGGCGTCGTTGGTCGCGATCCTGACGACCTTCGGCATCATCGCCTCGCTGGTTTACGAGACCGGGCTGTTTTTCGGCAAGGTCTCGCCGGTCGATTTCCTTACCGGCACGCACTGGAGCCCCGGCGCAGCGGTCGGGGAGGACATTGGCGACAGTTTCGGCGCGGTGCCGCTTTTCTGGGGCACGCTCTATATCGGTGCGGTGATCGCCATGATCGTGGCTATTCCGCTGGGGCTCATGAGCGCGATTTACCTCACGCAATATGCCTCGGCGCGGGCGCGGCGGTGGATCAAGCCGATGCTCGAAATTCTCGCGGGCGTGCCGACCGTGGTCTATGGCTATTTCGCCGCCCTGACCGTCGCGCCGTTCATCCGCGATCTGGCCGCATCGCTGGGCCGCGACAACCCCTCGACCGAGAGCGCGCTCGCAGCCGGGCTGGTGATGGGAGTGATGATTATTCCCTTCGTGTCCTCGATGGCCGACGATTCGATCGCCGCCGTTCCCCAGGCGATGTCCGACGGTTCGCTGGCCATGGGCGCAACCCGGTCCGAAACGATCAAGCGCGTGCTCATCCCCGCCGCGCTGCCCGGCATCGTCGCGGGCGTCATGCTGGCCGTCAGCCGGGCCATTGGCGAAACGATGATCGTGGTCATGGCGGCGGGCGCGGCGGCGAACCTGTCGGTCGATCCGCTTGATTCCATGACTACCGTCACGTTCCAGATCGTCCAGCTTCTGACCGGGGACCAGGAATTCGACAGCCCCAAGACGCTGTCGGCCTTCGC
>JAGREJ010000105.1:0-5892 GCA_020446595.1 Novosphingobium sp.
CTCCTCGAATGTGATCTCCTCGATTGGCTTGAGGCGCAGGATCCCCGCCGCGTTGACGATCCCGTCGAGCCCGCCCATCGCCTTGGCCGCTGCATTCACCGCATCGTTGACCGCCGGACCTTCGGCGAGGTTGATCGCAACCGCTGTGCCGCCCGTCTCGCCAGCCACAGCCTTGAGCGCGTCCTCGTTCATGTCGAACAGCGTCAGCGCCGCGCCGTGCTCGGCAAACAGCCTCGCGGTCGCCGCGCCCATGCCCGATGCCGCGCCGGTGACGATAATCTTCCGGCCTTCCAGCTTCCTGTTCCTGTCCAGTGTTCTTCTCCCTCAGATGACCGCTTCTTCGGCCGACGTTCTCGCCGCCTGCGGTCCGCGCACTACCCCGCCGGGATAGACGCCGCAATGCTCGCCGTCACGGAATGTGACCTTGCCGCGCTTGATCGTCGCGGCGTAGCCATCGGCGCGTTGCAGCAGGCGATGTGCGCCGCCGGGGAAATCGTCGGCGAGATAGGGCGCGTGCAGCTTGAGCTTGTCGAAATCGATGACGTTGAGATCGGCAAGGTAGCCGGGAGCGAGCACGCCCCTGTCCTTCATGCCATAGGCGAAGGCGGTGTCGCGGCTCAGCCAGCGCACCACCTGCTCGACCGGCAGGGTGGGGCCGCGTTTGCGATCCCGGCACCAGTGGGCGAGCATGAAGGTGGTTCCGGCGCTGTCGCAGATGCGGGTCGAATGGGCGCCGCCGTCCGACAGGCTGGTGAGCGTCAGCGGATGTTGCAGCAGTTCGCGCACGGTCGAAAGGTCGCCCGCCTTGTAATTGGTGAGCGGCCCCCAGATCATGCCGGTGCCATCGTTACCCGTCATGATGTCCCACGCGAGGCCGAACGGATCCTCGCCGCTCGCCGCCGCACGCGCTGCAAGGCTCTTGCTGGCCGGATCGGGCTCGTAGTCGAAGTCCTCGGTCAGTTCGAACAGCTGGTCGAAGGTGAAGGAGCGGAAGAAGCTGTCCGGCTCGGCGGCGGCCTCGACGATGGCCTCGGCGCGCAGGGCCGGATCGCGCAGTCTTTCGAGGCGCTCGGGCCATGGCAGATGGGCGATGGACCTCAGCGCCGCCGTGTTGCGGAAGGGATGCTCGGTCGCGCGCCAGTGGCCGATGGAGCCAACGCCGCGCGGCGGCACATGCGCATAGACTTCGAGGTTCTCGTCGTCGCGCATGGCCTGGGCGAAATCGAGCCGTCGCCGCCACTCGGTATCGCTCATGATGAAATGGACCGGGCTCCTCGCGTGCCGCGCCAGCTCGCGGGTGAAGGGCAGATCGTGGTCGAGATCGAACGGATTGCCGAGATACTGCATGACGTGCCCGCCGCCGACGCGACTCAGCGCATCGGCAAGGCCCAGCAGTTCGTGCTCGTTGCCATAGGTGCCGGGCACGATGTCGCCATCGGGGAAGCGGTGGAACTTTGTGCGCGAGGCGCTGACGCCCATCGCGCCCGCGCGCAGGGCTTCCTCGACCAGCCGTTCGATTTCGGCCATGTCGGCCTCGGTCGCTGGCTCGTTCGCCTCCCCGCGTTCGCCCATGACATAGGCGCGCAGAGCGACGTGAGTGACTTGCGTTGCAATGTCGAGCGTGTGTTGGCGGCGATCCAGCGCATCGAGGAATTCAGGATAGCTCTCCCAATCCCAGTCGATCCCCGCTTCCATCACCTCGACCGGGATTTCCTCGATCGCTTCGAGCACCCGCAGCGGAAAATCCCGTTTCTCGCGATTGAGCGGTGCGAAGCCGACCGAGCAGTTGGAGATGACCACGCTGGTGACGCCGTGCCACGATGTCGGGGCGAGCACCGGATCCCACATCGCCTGTGCATCGTAATGGGTGTGCAGATCGACGAAGCCGGGCGTGACCAGCTTGCCCTTGGCATCGATTTCCTCGCGCCCTTGCGCCGTAACCTGCCCGACCTGGGTGATGATGCCGTCATCGATGGCCACGTCCGCCTCGAATGCCGGGGAGCCGGTACCGTCGACAACGCTGCCGCCCCTGATAACCAGATCGTGCATGGCCTCTTCCCTCTCGTCTCTCGATGCACGTAGACTGCCTTCGGGCGCGGACATGCGCAACAGCGAAGGAGAGCACGATGGAAATCGAGGGCGGATGCTATTGCAAGGCGGTGCGCTATCGCGCCGAGGGCGAGCCGGGGATGCGCGCGCAATGCCACTGCCGCGAATGCCAGTATATCACCGGCGGCGGACCGAATTTCCTGATGATGATGCCGGCGGACGGCTTCACCTACACGAAGGGCGCGCCAAAGGGCTTTGCCCGCAGCGACATCGAGCGACCGGTTACCCGCGAATTCTGCCCGGAGTGCGGAACCCATCTCACCACGCGGCTGGACGGATTTCCGGCAGTTGTGGTCAAGGTCGGCACCATGGACGATCCGGCGCAGTTCGGCGGCCCGGACATTGCCTTGTTCACCTGTGACAGGCAGGCGTTCCATGAAATCGGCGAGGGCATTGCGCAATTCGAGCGCATGCCGGGCTGACCCAGACTGGCACATCAAGGCGTGCCTGACCCACTTCCGAAGTTATCCCTTGCATCGGCACCATGTTGCGCTGCATCATGACATGCCCGACGTAGTGATCCGTGCAGGTGCGTGTGAACACAGTGTCGCCTCAACTGTTGATAGCAAGCGCAGCCATTGTGGTTGGATTGCTGGTGCTGTTCCCAACGATCGACTGGTTGCTCCGTCGTCGGCACGAAGTGCGGCGCTTCAGGGACTCGCAGCGGCGAATGGACGATGTGCGCCGCTGGAACCTGCGCAATTTCGCTAGAAGACTGCGACCGGGGTCGCGCCATCTGAAAATCACCGATCAGAGCGACAGGGCCTGAGGCCGTGCTGCAAGGCGCATTCTTCGGGTAAATCATCAAGTTGCCCGTCCGCCATCCGATCCGGATGCATCGCACCCGCAAAGCCATTGCAAGAGCACTGCAAAAGGTAGCATTATCCCGCGATGGCAGAAGAGCGTCGCGAACCCCGCATTGCCGTCTCGATACAGGGCCGATACCGGACCGGTTCAGGTCTGGCCAAGGACGTCGTCGTGTCCGACCTGTCCGGCTCGGGCTGCAAGTTCTACGACAGGTTTACAAACCTCAAACTGGATGACCGGCTCACGATCCGGGTCGGGAGCGTCGGGCCGATCGATGCCGTGGTGCGCTGGAGAGCGGGGCAGTTCATCG
Source organism: Novosphingobium sp. (assembly GCA_020446595.1). Lineage (GTDB taxonomy): Bacteria > Pseudomonadota > Alphaproteobacteria > Sphingomonadales > Sphingomonadaceae > Novosphingobium. The sequence goes on from JAGREJ010000105.1 coordinate 3,227, forward strand.
GCATCAAATTCGCCGCGCCGCTGCACGCTTCGGTGCTCGATCACATGGTATCGACCATTTCGGACTGGACGGCCCCGCCGGACAGCTTGCCGCCGGAGCGCGAAGCGGCGGAAAGCGCCGACTCCCCGGTCGTTGCAGAGATTGCGGTCCGCATCCGTCCGCCGACAGTGGCGGATTTCCGCGATGCACTTGGCGAGCTGGACCTGAAATTGCCGCTTGCGACCGAGGAAGAGCTGGAAGCGGTGTTCCATCACGTGCTCAATGCGATCTTCGTGCGCGTATCGGACGATTGACCGGCGGCAGGATGGATGCCCCGCGAGGATTCGAACCTCGATTGACGGAGTCAGAGTCCGTAGTCTTGCCATTAGACGACGGGGCAATGCCTGTGAGGCGCGCCGCTTTAGGAGCCCCGGCAAGCCCCGTCAACCCGGCACTCTTGCCCCGATGTCGCTTGCCCGCTAGCTTGCTTGTCAGGTCCCCGCCAATTGCGGCGGGCGGTATGTAACGAGTTGAAGTTCTCATGGCGGATGACGTTCCGCCGGTCGCCAATGCGCAGCCTCATGGCAAGCGCGGATCGAAGCGTCGTAACCGGCGCCAGAGATCCCGAAAGGCCGGCAACATCCAAAGGCGTAAGCCCGGCGCTCAGGCTCCGGCCAGTGCCGCCGCGTCCGGCCCCCCGCAACCGGTCTTCCAGCCCGCCCGGTCACCGCTCATGCGAAGCGCCTTTGCCGCTCTCGATCTGGGCACCAACAATTGCCGCCTGCTGATCGCCCGCCCTACCGGAGACGCCTTCACCATCATCGATGCCTTCAGCCGCGTGGTCAGGCTCGGTGAGGGATTGGCGCAGACCGGCAGGCTCAGCGAACAGGCGATGGACCGCACTCTCGGTGCGCTGCAGGTCTGTGCGGACAAGCTGCGCCGCCGCAGGGTAACGCTGGCGCGCTCGGTTGCGACCGAGGCCTGTCGCAGGGCCGAGAACGGAGCCGATTTCATTGCCCGCGTGTATGCCGAGACCGGCATCGTGCTCGACATCATCAGCGCCAGGGAAGAAGCCCAGCTCGCGGTTCTGGGCTGTCATATCCTGCTCGAGCCGGGGCCGGGTCCGGCGCTGATCTTTGACATCGGCGGCGGTTCGACCGAACTGGTGCTGATCGAAAGCAGCGCGGGCGAGCCGCGTATCCTCGACTGGCTGAGCGTGCCCTGGGGCGTGGTGTCGTTGACCGAGCATTGCGGCTCCGAGCAGCCCGATACGATTTCACGCGAGGCGCGCTACGCCCGGATGCGGCAAGTCGTTTCGGACAGCTTCGCCGATTTCGCGGCGCGGACCCGATTGCATCGCGAAAGGAACGCCTCGGCGGGCGCGCTGCGCCTGCTGGGCACCAGTGGCACTGTCACCACGCTGGCCAGTCTGCATCTGCAATTGCCGCAATACGACAGGCGCGCGGTCGACGGCCTGATCGTGCCCTCGCAGTCGATGCGCGCGATTTGCGCCCGGCTGGCCTCGCTGTCGCTCGAGGACCGGCGCGAAGTGCCCTGCATCGGCCGCGAACGCGCAGATCTGGTCGTGGCGGGCTGCGCGATCCTCGAGGCGATTGTCGATCTGTGGCCCGCCGACCGGCTGGGCGTTGCCGATCGCGGCATTCGCGAGGGCATCCTGCGCAGCCTGATTGCCTCGCACATGCCCGGCGGCGGTCCGCGCCTTCCCCTGGTCGAGGCGCAATGAGCCGGTCGGGAGCGGGCGGGCGCACCCGTGTGAAGACCGCGAAGCGGCGCACTGCCAGCTCGGCGCGCTGGCTCTCGCGCCAGCTCAACGATCCCTATGTCAGGCAGGCCAAGGCGGACGGATACCGCAGCCGGGCGGCCTACAAGCTGGCCGAGCTCGACGAACGGTTCGATCTGCTCAAGGGCGTGAAACGGGCGGTCGATCTCGGGATCGCACCGGGCGGCTGGAGCCAGGTGGTGCGACAGCGGTGCCCCGGCGCGAGAGTAGTCGGCATCGACCTGCTGCCCACCGAGCCGATCGAGGGCGTGACCCTGTTCGAGATGGATTTTCTTGCGGACGAAGCGCCCGAGGCGATCATGGCGGCGCTCGAAGGGCCGCCCGATCTGGTCCTGTCGGACATGGCCGCCAATACTGTCGGCCACAAGCAGACCGATCACCTGCGCACCATGGGTCTTGTGGAGGCGGCGGCGCATTTCGCGATCGACACGCTGTCGCCGGGGGGAACCTTCGTGGCGAAGGTGCTGGCTGGCGGGACGGACAATGCGCTCCTGTCGCTGCTCAAGCGTCACTTTGCGAGCGTGAAGCACGCCAAGCCACCGGCAAGCCGCAAGGATTCGTCGGAATGGTATGTCATCGCCAAGCAATTCAAGGGCGAGTGACATGAAAAAGGCGGGGTGTTCGCCCCGGCCTTGTTCAGTCTATCCGGTTGTCGAGGTCGTTACTCGGCCGGTGCAGCCGCCGCGGCTTCGCCCTCGGCAGGTGCCGCTGCGCCTTCCGCCGGTGCTTCCGCTCCAGCCTCTGCCGCCGTTGCATCGCCTTCAGCCGGAGCTGCTTCGGGGGCAGGAGCGGCGGGGAGGGGCAGGTTCGAGCCCTGGCTGTTGAGATAGAGCATCAGCGCCGCGCGATCCTCTGCCTTGCCGAGCCCGGCGAAGGTCATCTTGGT
>JAGREJ010000105.1:5945-6911 GCA_020446595.1 Novosphingobium sp.
GCCGCCATGGCTCTTGAGCGCGTCCGAGAAGGCGAAGCCGCCACGTCCGGTGGCGATGGATTCGCCCATCACGCCCTGAAGGTTCGGGCCGATGCCGTTTGCGCCGCCCGCATTGATCGTGTGGCAGGACACGCATTTGGCGAAGATCGCCTCGCCCTTGGCGGCGTCGGCTTCGGCGAGAAGAGTCGCGAGCGCCGGGCCTTCATCGCCACCACCCTCGGCTTCGACCCCTTCGATCTCGTAGCCCATGTGGTGCGGACGATGCGGCTTGTCTGCCGAGAAATAGTGCGAACTGACGGTATTGAGGCCAAGGCCGACGATACCGGCGAACAACGCCCAGCCGGCGATGGTATTGAAACGGTCTTCCATTCGAAGTTGCCCCGTAGGTAATGCTGCCAAGCGGTCTTGCGCGCCGCTCTAGTAAGGCGCGCGGACAAGCGCAAGAGCCATTGCGGTTGTTGCTCTTGCGGCCTAATCGCAGCACCCATGCATTCCTATCCCGAACCCGCCATGGCCCTTGTCAGGCAAATGACCGAAGCAGCGGCCAATGAACCTGCGCGTGCGATGTCTTTCCAGGGCGCGCCCGGCTGCAACGGCCATCGCGCCGCCATGGAATATGACGCGCATTGCCTGCCCCTGCCCTGTTTCAGCTTCGAGGACGCGCTCGAAGCCGTGAAGGAAGGGAAGGCATCGAGCGCCATCATTCCCATCGAGAATTCGCAGAATGGCCGGGTTGCCGATATCCATTTCCTGTTGCCCGAAAGCGGGCTTTCGATCGTCGGCGAATATTTCCTGCCGATCAGCTACACGGTCATGGCATTGGGCGACGGGCCGTTCTCCGCCGCCTACAGTCATCCGCAGGCGCTGGGCCAGACGCGCAAGTATCTGCGCGAGCGCGGCATCGTCCCCATGGTCTATTCCGATACGGCTGGCGCGGCGGCTTTCGTCAGGGAACAGGGCGATGTG